>JABDJT010000397.1 GCA_013003335.1 Verrucomicrobiales bacterium
GCTCAGCCCCTTGTCGGCCGGTTCTGCTGAACCTTCAGCCATGAACGCTTCCGCCGTCCAGGTGCCGGCATTCAGGTTGAGTTTGACCTCGGTCGGTTCACCGGGCACCACAGCGACGTTCTCTTCCACCTCCGCCGATCCCCGCTTCAACCGGAGCAGGTATTCGCCTGAAGGAACTTTGAATTCCGGCTCTTTGGAATAGCTGTAGGAAACCTTTTTGCGGTCGCCCTCCTCGTTCGGTTGGGACCACAGGGACCACGACAGCTTGGAATCGGCCACTTCACCGTTTTCGGACATCACGGCAGTCGCCTTCAAAATCCCGGCCCCGAAAGTCAGCAAGGCCTCAGTCGTTTCGCCAGCGGTGAGTTCCACCTCTTTTTGCGCATACGAGTCACCGTGTTTCACAGTCAGCAGGTAATTTCCAGCGGGAGCGATGATGTGAGTTTTGCTCTCAAACGAATACGCGACGCGCTTCCGGTCGCCTTCCGCATCCGGCGGGGAAAGCAGCTTCCACGAAAGGCCTCTCTCCAGCAGCGGGCTATCCGCAGACATTTTTGCCTGGGCCACGAGAATCCCCGAGCCGATCACGACCGTCACGTTCTGCCCCTTCCCGTCCTCGATTGTCACTTCTCT
Source organism: Verrucomicrobiales bacterium (assembly GCA_013003335.1). GTDB lineage: Bacteria > Verrucomicrobiota > Verrucomicrobiia > Verrucomicrobiales > DEV007 > JABDJT01. Next base: position 634 of record JABDJT010000397.1, read on the forward strand.
CTCAACGGTCGATTCCTCTTTTCTCACCTGCAGGAAGTATTTCCCGGGCGCAAGATGAAAGGTCGGCTGGGCGTGGTAGGAATAAGCGACCGTTTCCCGCCTGTCCTCCCCGTCCGGATCGCGAAAAATCCGCCAGGACAGCCCTTTTTCGATCGGCTCTGACCCTTCGGCCAACAAAGCCTTCGCCGTCAAACCCGTCGCCTCGAATTTCAGTTCAAAGTTGGTCGTCTTGCCTTCCGGCAGGATCACTTCACCCTCCGCCTTGTCGTCGCCGAATGTCGCGGTGACCAGGTATTTGCCCGGGTCCAGCGTGCTGCGATATTTCCCACCGGTCCCCTTTGCTTTCGGTTCCTCGGACGAATTGTCTGCGTAAATCTCGAAATTCACCCCGGCCAGCAAGTCACCGGAAGAATTCCGGGCCGAAAGAATCAGGCTCGTTTCAGCCATGACAACCGTGTCCACCGCCGCGTTCAGCGATTCCCGCAATCCATCCGCGTCTTTCGCGTCAAAATACAGACCACCGGTCTTTTTCGCGAGACAGTCGATCGCTTTCTTTTCCTGCTCCGTCAGGTCAAACCCGACGATGTGGCATTTGAAATCAATTCCCTTCGCTGCAAGAAAATCGCCCACGGCGCACGGGTCTTTCCCACAAGTTTCAATTCCGTCGGAAACGAGAATCACCGTGGCTTTTCCCTCTTCAAATTTCAGGTAATCAGCCGCCTGGATCACGGCGTCACACAACGGCGTCTTGCCTTTCGGCACGATCGATTTTACCGATCGTAAAATCTCGTCGCGGTTTCCTTTCCCGGGTGCGACCATCAACTCGATGTCCTCACAGTCACCTTTTTTCCGGTGACCGTAGGCCATCAGGCCGATTTCGAGATCGGGCTCGAGGTTTTTCACCAAATCAATCACCGCCTCTCGGGCGACGTCGATTTTCACCCCGCCGGGCACTTCGCCCCACATGGAGCCTGAGCCGTCGAGGACGATGATGGTTTTGCCCCGCGCATCCGACTGCGAAAAGCCGGTTGTGGGAGCCAACAAAGCCACCAGGAATGCGGCGGCTGCGATTGATACAGAGCGGTAGAATAAGGAGAAGGCAGGTTTCATTACCAAGACAGACGGTTCGATTCCGGAAACATTCACTAATTTTCATAAAAACTCCAAAAACGATTAGAAAAACTTTTCGGGTAAATCGAAAATCAAAATCTTCGAAATGTTAAGAATTCTTAAGGGATTGCTTGCCACTCCATTGTGGGATAAGTTTTCTATCCTCTGGCAATCGGGAAAATCGTCCAATCTGAAAGGAGATATCGATGAAAACGGATTTCGTTCACACCAGCTGTATCGACCGGCTCGCTCCGCGGGATTTTCAGTTCATTGAGGAAATCTTCCCCGGAGATCACCGCCCCGAAACTCTGCATGCCCTGCTGGCTGACCGCGAAATGCTCGTCGCCCTGCTCGATCACAACACCCTGTTCCAGGCCGTAATCGATTTGCCGATGCCACTCGCGATCACCCCGCAGCTTTACTTTTTCGTCCTGGTCCGGAAGTCATTCACCCGAGCCGGAATTGAAGACGTCGACCTCGCGGATTACGTCGCAGCAACCCTCGCCGGCCATGCATCCGGCAGATCTCTCGGCAGTGCCCCCGTTCCCGGCGACCGACCGGATCTCGATTTCACCTATCACGTGGATTTTATCGAATCGATGACCGGCCTGAGCGACTCCGAGCAGTTTTTCCTCCACGTGCAGTGCGGAAATCATTTCCTCGTGCTGACCGGGCTGTTCCCGAATTTTCTCGATCACCGCGCAGAGCGACGCGGAGCTCCCGGTTTGAATTACTACGAAAACGTCGCCCGAACCGCTTTCCTGATCGCGGCGGATCATCCCCTCGCCTGCGAATTCGATCTGAACGGCGTATATCCAAGGCTGGCCGATTCCTTCCGCCAAACCCGACAGGCATTGAACCACCTGGCCGACGACTACTTGTTCCTCGGTTCCTGATTCGCTTTCTTCGGTTTCGCTGTCGGCTGCAGCGTGTCCGGATCGAGCATGCCGCCCTTGATCAGATTTTCCTCCTCGCTTTTCGGGTAAACCCCGGAAATGTAGCGCCCGTTTTCAAATATCGCGTCCCACAGTACGTTCCCGTCGGCATCCCGATCGCGGATATGCCCGTGCCACTGGATGTTGTCGGTAAAATTCCCGTCGAACCGCAGCAGACCGTTCTCCCCCCAGCGCCGGTGGCGACCGTAGGCAATGCCGTCTTTCATCATCGCGTCCCGCTGGATCTGGCCGGTCTCATAAAAATCGCGATGCCGCACTTTTTCGCCATCCACCCAGTCGAACCACGTTTTCATTGTGACGCCGTCCGGATAAAACCGGATTTCCGGCCCGTGCTGCTTTCCCTCCAGGTAAGTCGCGAGGTAACCCATCTTCCACTCCTTGTTCCGCATCACGACCTGCCCCGAGAAAGGTTCGGTTTCGCCTTTCAGCCGCGTCAGTCCGTCTGATTCGGAAACCTCGACGTCATAGCGTTTTGGAAACCCGCCCGGTTC
>JABDJT010000415.1 GCA_013003335.1 Verrucomicrobiales bacterium
AACCCACGCCGCACAGGTGAAGCACATGATGGAAATGTTCGAACGGGCCATCCTTCATCCCGGGTTCAGCGTCGTGGAAGTGCTCTCGGAGTGCGTGATTTTTTACCCCGGCGCATTCGACGAAGGAAATCCGAGAAAAGGCGGCGAGTTCGGCCTGATCGAGGAAAAAGCCTGGGACGATACGCCCGAGGACGAGGACCGCCACGACGTCACGAACGAAGCAGCTGCCTACAAGATTGCCTGTGAAGAGTTTCCGGGTCGTTTCGGCGTGTTTCTCGAGATGGACCGTCCGACCAAGAACCAGCTCGAGCAGCGTTGGATCGATTCCAGCCGCGAAAAAGTAGGCGACAAAACGCCGACTCAATTGATTGGCGAGCGGTTCGCTTCGATGAAGTAACAGGGTTCGTTCTCCGAGCTTCGCGTGTTGATTCGTTCAACGCGCCGGCACTTCGCGAAAAATGGCGGGCCGCTCGACGAGGCCGAATTTTTCGAGCATGTCGATATCGTGGCCGTAAATGTCCTGATCGAACCGGACCCGGCCATCATCCATAATCGTCGAAGTCCAGTAGACGAGATACACGGGAATCGGAGTTTTGAAGTCCACCCGCCGGTTCGGCTGGCTGGTGTCGTCCATGGCCGCCTGAACCATGGGCAAATTCCAGCCTCCGTTCCGCCGAAGCAGCAGGTCCGCCAGTTCGTCGGGCCGGGAAACCCGGACGCAGCCATGGCTGAAATCGCGGTCGGTGGCCTTGAACAGGGAATGGTCCGGCGTGTCGTGCAAGTAGACCGAGTTTTCGTTCGGGAAAATAAATTTCACCAGCCCCAGTGCGTTCCCGGGGCCCGTTCCCTGTCTCATGCGCAAGGCGCCGTCGGCGACTTTTTGCAAATTAGCTGTCGTATTCGGCAAAATCCGGTCCGGCGCATCCCCATATCCCGCCACGATCTGGTAATCGTTTTTTGCCATGTATTGGGGATCCTGCAGCGCCTCGGGAACCAACTCGTTTTTCGCGATCGAAAGTGGAATATTCCAATACGGTCGGAAGATCAGGTACTTCACATCACCATGGAATACCGGGGTTTGGGTTTCGCCTTTTTTCCCGACGATGATCTCCATCGAAGTGACTGTGCGACGATTGGCCTGCAGCCTTAAAACACTCTCTGCGATGTTGGCCTCCAGCCGTTCGGCCTGTTCGTAGTCACGGGGCATCCAGCGCAGCCGGTCAATATTGATGATCAGCATGTTGATCCGTTCGGAAGCCGGCTTGTTTAACTCGGTCAGGGTTTGCGGGCCGATCACCGCATCCGGAGCGATCCCGTGACGAAACTGGAAAGAGCGGAGGGCCTGAGCGGTTTCCGCATCCAGGACCTTGGAACGATTTTTCTTTTTCGGATCGATTGTTCGGAGATCGCCTTCGGCCTGCAAACGGGCGCGCAGCAAAACGAGGTGAGAGTAGGGTTCACCCGGTCCGACTGGCTCCGCCGTTCCCGGAATCGGTTTCCACCCGCCGTATTGCTCGATTTGCCGATATCGTTCAAGGGTCTCGATCAGATCCCAATAGCGCGGGTCTGTCGGCGCGACGAGCTTTTCCATGTATGTGGCAAAACGATGGCCGGGTTGCTTCAATCCTTCATCCAGAAACCGGTAGGTCGATACGGCCCGGGGGATCGGCTTCCATTTCGGGTGAACGTCTTCGGGATTCGCGAATCCATAGGCAAGACTCTGGATCGCGAACAAGGCGAGGTGGGTCGTACTGATATCGACGGCTGCTTTTCCCTTTGGTTCCCGGGGTGGATTTCGCCATGTGGCTTCCCACTCGGGCAATCGGAACAGATCCGCCCTCAATCCATGCCGGTCCAGGCTGCGCAAGAACTCGGCGAGCCCCTGCAGGCTGTCGCCGTCCCAAACCGGCTTATAATTCCGTGCTTTGTACCAATCGGCCAGCGGTCCGCTGTCTCCCGACAATTCCGCCTCGATGGCTTTCGCGGATCCGTTAAACTGTCCTCGAGCCAATTCCGGGATCAAACACAGGGTCAGGGCCAGCACGAGAGCTGACCGTCCTGCATTCAGATTGGGGATAAAGAAACGCATTCGGGGGCGCAGAGAGTAGTTCGGATGGATTAACAAAATAGCTGGGTTCCTCGAAAAGGCAAAAGCCGAATCCCGGAGGACTCGGCTTTTGCACAAGGAATCAACACTATGAATGAAAACATTTTACTTTTTGCTCTCGCCCCTATAGACGGACGATGGGAAAGATTCGTCACATCTTTCTTCAATTTTCGAACCAACAGGGTTGAATTGACGAACCAACCCTGTTCGTTCGTGTCCCTTTGACCTGGTTCAGGGCAGGTTTATTTTCACTTCTGCCAGGAACCGATCCACCGCTTCGTCGAGCGGACCCTTCATCCGGGTTCCGGCGGCGAGTGTATGGCCCCCGCCCCCGAATTCTCCGCAAATTTTCCCGACGTCGGCTGACGGATCTTTGGATCGGGAACTGACGCGGATTTTTCCTTCCGGGCCGGGCAGTTCCTCAAAGAATACGGCTACGACGACGGAATCAATTGCCCGGATGATGTCAATGAGGCCTTCGGTGTCTCCGGACTCGATCCCGAGGCGCTGAATCGTGTCGAGGGTGAGTTGAACGCTGGCGCAGCGGCCATCAAAATCGATCCGCATCGCCTGGAGTAGTTCGCGCAACAACTCCACCCGTCGCAGCGGATAACTTTCGTAAAGTTGCTGGTTCAGTTTTCCGACATCAGCCCCGGCTTCAATCAAGGCCGCGCCGATTCGATAGGTCTTGGCGGTGGTATTCGGGTAGCGAAAGCTGCCGGTATCCGTGGAAATGGCCGCATAGAGATTTGCGGCCATTTCGGTTGTGACAGCGTCCGTTCCGGCGAGGAATTCGATCAGGTCAAAAATGATTTCACCGGTGGCCGGAGCCGTCTCCTCGACGCAAACCAGATCACCGAACCGGGTGTTGCTCACGTGGTGATCGATGTTGATCAGCTTTTTGAAGTCGGGAAATGAATTCCAGACATCGAGATGAATCCGGTCGATCCCGGCCGCATCGAGCGAAACCACCAAATCCGCATCGACTGGAGATGCGGGGTCCGGTTTCTGGATCAGGCCGCAGTTGGGGAGAAATTGAAGGGCTTCGGGAACTTCGTCAAAATTCCAGGCGGTCACTTCGTGGCCGGCATCGAGCAGATAGCGGGTGAGGGCGACCGTGGAGCCGATGGCGTCGCCGTCGGGCCGGTCGTGACTGATGACAGCTACGTGATTCGCGGCCGCGAGGGCGTCACGAATGGCCGAAAAGCTGTCAGCGGCAGGAGATTGCATCCGCTGAAGCGTTGGGAAATTACTTGCCGGCTTTTCCTTTGCCCTTGCCCTTACCCTTATCGTCTGCCTTGGCGGGGGCTTTTGCCTTTCCTTTCCCTTTTCCATCATCGGCGCCGGCTTTGCCTTTCATATCCTCGCCTTTGCCTTTGCCATCGTCTGCCGGTGGCGGAGCGTCCTCTCCCTCTTCATCATCAGGTCTCTCCAGATTGGCATACTGCGGGAGATCCGGTTTCACGGCGTATTGCTGATATTCCGAGGGAAGAGCTTCGGTTCCGTAATTGGCCTGCAACTGAAACGCGAGACTTTGGACAAGGTGGAGAGCCGTGGGATCCTTTTCGTTTTTGACGTTCGGATCGGCGAGATGGATCGCAATGGCAGACTGCATCGCGTCTTTTGAAAGTACGACGTCGTTTCCGAAGGTGACGGTGAAGACCCGGTAGTAGTCCTGCAGTGCCTTGTTTTTTTCACCGGCTGCGTCGGCAATTTTCGCCCGGAGAAAGGCGATTTGGATCATTTCTTCGGCTGGCATTTCCTGGAAATTTTCGGTCGGGAGCAGCTTCCCGTTCCCGGTCGCGGGAATCGAAAACGGGGCAATGGCGGTCTTCACTTCCTCCAGTTTCCCCTGCCCGTAGAGGGCCCAGATCCTGTTCAGGCTGAACTGTTTCTGGAAGGATTCGTCGAGGTGAGTTGGAATATTCTTGGCCGGCGTGTTGTCAAAAGCGGCTGCCATCGCGTCGAACTTTCCGGCCCGGCGCAGGCATTCGATCTGGTAGTAGGCCGCCTCGGAGGCGAAATTCCGTGGAATGAAAGCCACGGTGGGGTAGGCCCTCACGACTTTTTCAAATTCCGCGGCGGCTTCTTCGTACTGACCGCGCGCAAAGAGGGAGCGGCCCGGGGCAAGGGCGTCGTTGGCACCATCAATGGCAATGTCGAGGTCCAGACCCTCTCCGCGGATCGCGGCGAAAGACAGAGCATTTCCGCGCACACCTTCGGTGAGCGACCAGAGGATGGCATCTTTGTTTGAGCCCTGGATGTATCCCTGCGGACGGCCACCCTGCTTGAGGCCGACCTGGGCCGCAACTTCGCCGGGAAGTTTTTGGGCGTTTGTGAATGCCGGGAAAGCGGCCAGTCCCATTGCGAGGACCGGTAGGAGATCGCGGGCTGCTTTTTGAAAGTTCATCATAATAGTAAAAATTGGTTGGGAATTATTCGGTTTCTCCGGGAGCCGGCAGGCCGAGTTCGAACCGGACCTTTGTATCTTCATCGAGAGTAATTCCAAGTTTGTCTTTCATGTCGATTCGGCGGAGCCGGGCGAGTGCTCCGGACGGCACATCCTCGTCGGTCCACTTTTGCCAGACGTAAATCTGGCGGGTGAATGTCTTGTAGAACTCGACCTCTTTTTCGCGCTTGGCGATTTTCTCCAGTTCGGTCTCGGCCTCCAGTTCGGAAAGGCCTTTCAGAGCGAGCGGGACGAACCGTTCGAATGCCTGGCTGACAAAGTCAGGATAGGCGCTGTAGGTTGACCAGACAACGATATAGGCTTTCGCGGCATTGGCAAAATCGCCCAATTGTTCCTGGGCATATCCAAGGCCGAACGTCGCTTCCGCCCGCTTGATCCGGTCTTTTTTAAAGTAACTCTTGGCTTTGTTGATCTTGTCAAAGGCATCCACGGCATCCTGCCATTCTTCCCGCTGCGTGTAGAGACGCCCCAACTGCAGCCAGGCCTCCGGGGTCAGGTCGGGATCCTTGTATTTATCAACCACCCGGCGAAAACGTTCGCGGGCGGAGGTCAGAATCGCCGGGTCGGATTCCCGCATCTCCAGTTTCCCCATCTCCATGTCTGCCAGGGCCTTGAAGGGGTCTGCTTCCGGGTTGGTCCGGTTCAGCAGTTCTTCGAAGAACGGCTTGGCGGTGTAGGGGTTGCTGGACTTGGAAAGGTGCTCCCCGATTTTCTGAAGAGCGTATTCGGAGAGGTTCCGTTTTTCAAACAGCGAAAGTTCCTGGAAGATCCCGTCGATTCGGGTTTTCAACTGGGCGTATTCCGGGGAGTCTTTCTCCGTGCCCGACTGCATTTCCTGCAAAATGATCACGTTCTGGATTTTAAGCCAGGTGATCAGGATCTGGTTGTCGGCTGATACACCGGGGAAATTATCCAGGATCTTGATCGTTTCTTCCGCGCCCCGATTCCGGACGGAGGCTTCGGAGTAGGAGCCGATCATTTCCCGGAGGAGTTGCAAATCCTGGGAGTCCTGATCCTTGTTTCCTTCCTGCACGATCATTTTTTCCACCTGGGTCAGGCCCTCATCGACCCGGCCTGCCTGCTCAAGGCATTCGAGTGAGAACACGGAAATCTGGGGTTCCCAGAATGTCCCGGCATAGCTCGGGAAAAATCGGTCATAGATTTTGAGCGCTTCCTCGCAATTTTCATCGCCAATGTAGATGTCAGCGGCTTTCCACATGGCTTCAGCGACGACGCTCTTGTAGTAGTCGGGAGATTTGCCGGTCGCTTCGCCCTTTTGGCCGGCTTCCAAAGCGCCGAGATAAGAGTCGAGCCCCTCTTTGCGCCATTCCTTCGATTCCTCTTCCTGTTCCTTTTCGGCTTCGTTGTGTTTCACCATGTAGGCATCGCCCCGGACATTCAGTGTCCGACCGAGTTGGATCGAGTCCGGCTTCAATTCGCGAAGCTGATTGGCCGCAGTGATGGCCGCGCCGTAGTCCTCAAGGTTGAACCGGGCCACCGAGAGATCACTCAAGGCATTTTCCACGAACTTGTCCGAGTTTGGGAATTCCTTCATGAAATCCTCGATCTGCTCAGCCGAGCGGCGGAATTCCTGCAGGACCAGTGAATTGCTGGCACGGTGATAGACCACCATTTCCCGGTTCGGGGTGTCTTCGTAGGCTTTCACGTATTGGTCGAACGGTTCCTTGGCATCCTCGTGACGGCGAAGGGAATAGAGGGCGAGGGGATACAGCGCATCCGCCAGTTCCCGCTTGGTATCACCGATATCGTAGCGGGACCGTACATCCTCGGCGATCTTGATCACCGTTTCGTAGTCCCCGTTGGTGAAAAGCGACTGGATCATGAACGTCGCCACGTTGTTGCGGAGTGGGTGATCCTCCGGCATTTCGTCCATGAATTTTTCACCGAAATACTGCGCGGAGGAGTAATCCCGAAGCTCCGCAGAAAATCGCGCGGCTTCGTGGAGAATTTCCGCACGCCGATCGACCGGGAGCGACGGATAGTTTTCCGTGAGGTGCCAGTAAATGGATCGCGGAGACATCTTGTTGCCGATCCGCTCGTAACAACTCGCCATCAGGCGCATCACTTCCACATCCGGCGGAATCTCAGCCGCTTCTTTTTTCTCAATCAGCTCCAGACTTTGGGCATACTGCGGCGGCATGCCGCTCACGCCGCGCAGCATCTGGACGCGAGAATTGATGTCGTTCTTGATCTGCTTGGAAGTCGGAGTCATCGACAGGTAGCGAATGGCCAGTGAATACATCCCCGCCTGGGACGCATCAAAACCGAGAGCCTTCAGGCGATCCACCACGCCGAAGCGAAGCTGGTCGTATGGCTGCATCCGCATGAACGATCCGTTCTTGTCCAGGAAAGCCAGCGCGTCTGATTCGATCTTGCTGCGCTTGGCGGGGTCGGCAGCGGCAGTTTCGGCGTTTTCATTCCAAACTTTACCGACCTCCAAAATCCCCTGGGCGAGAAACGCCGGGCTGACTCTCCACGCTTCGCGGTTGTCGAAAAGCTTCTGGATCGTGGCCAGACCTTCTTCGATCTGCCCGAGCTTCATCTGTGAGGTGCCGTAGCGGAGGGTGTATCCATTCCGAATCTGAACCAGTTCGCTCTGCGGAGGATTACTTGCGATGTACTTGTCGTACAATTCGAGGGCTGCCTGGTGATCCCCGTTCTGCGCTTTGCAAAAACCCAACTGGAACATCGCCAGCTTTTCGCGGGGATTGTTGTTCTCCAGCGGGGAGGGGATTTCCTTCGCGATTTTTGCGGCGTCGATGCAATCCTGGAACGCTTTCTCCGCATCGGCCCAGCGGCTTTGCGGCAGCAGCGTCATGGCATAGTCGAACATGATTCCTCCGGCCTGCGCGCCGTAATCTTCCACCAGGGTCCGGTATCCGCCGGAGAGATCGATCATCTTTTCAAACACCTTGGACGCTTCCTCGTGCTGATTGTTCTGCAGGAGTTCGCCTGCTTTGCGATACAGGCCCTCCACGCTCAAATCCTCTTCCTCATCCTGCGCGATGGACTGGTGGGTGGCGCACATCGCCGTCAAAGCCAGTCCCGCTGCGAGTTTTCGCCACATCGGCATCTCAAACAATTCAGTAGTCATCCTTCTCATCTTGAAAATTCGGGGGTTACAAATCAATTCAAATCATATTGCACCGGTCGTCACTTCCGGTGACATCTTTCCGGCTGAACCACGCTGGCGAACGCCGGATCATTCGCCATCATTGTCGCTTTGGAGAATCGCCACATTCTCAATGCCAACCTCTGCCAGGCAGTTCAATACATCGATAAAGCGTTGCCCTTTCGCGCCGTCGTCTGCGTCCAGGATTACGGCCGGGTCTGCTTCCGCATCCACAAAGCGATTGGCCTTCAGAAAAAATTCGAGCCGTTCTTTCAAAACGGGCAGAGAGCGAATCGAATTGTCCGTTTCGATAAACTCGCTCTCCCAGGAAATCATCCCGGTCGAGGAAACGGAAATTTTCGGCGGATCAAAAGTAACGCCGGTTCCGGGCTTTCCGTTGCCCATCCAGTTCAAGTCCGCTTCTTTCGGCAACAGGGTGGAAGTGACCAGGAAATAAATCAGCAGCAGAAAGCTCACATCGATCAGCGATGACAGGTCCAGCTTCGGCTCGGTTTCCCCTTGAATGGCCTCGGCTCGGGCTCGGGGGCTTCGGCGGATTCCTTTCATAACGCGGGCGGGCGGTGGTTGCTGGCTGATTTCGAATGAACAGGGTTGGTTTGGCGAACAGACAGGGTTGGTTCGTTTTTCGTCACTCGTCGTCGGTGAACCCGGTGAGAGTCACGTTGGTGATTTCAATTCCCTTCAGGGCAAGGGTGTTCAGCACGTCGACAAATCGTTGACCTTTGGCAGTATCGTTGGCGGAAATAATGACGAGCGGATCCTGACCCACTGTGTTGGCGGCGGAAACGATCTCGCGGAGCTTCGCCTCCAGCATCGGGAGTTTCCGGCTGTCGGTGTCGGTATCGAGGGTCTCCTCGTTCATCACGATGTGACCTTCGTCATTCACCTCAATGATATTCTGGTCGAGCTCGACTTCCACGGCGGAGTTGGACTGCGAAGTGGGAAGGGTGAACCCGAGATCCGCCTCTTTCGGATCAAGCGTCGAAGTCACAAGGAAGTAAATCAGCAGCAGGAAACTGACGTCGATCATCGACGACATATCCATCTGCGGCTCGTCTTCCGCCTGGGCTGTTCTGCGTCGTTTGGCCATTTCAAGAATCAATTAATCAATCGCGTAGGACCCGAAGATCACCTGCACCACACCAGCTTCCCCGGCGGCCTGCACGACTTTCTTGATATACTTCGTATCCACCAATTTGTCGGCCCGCACGTGAAGGCGACTCTTTACCTGGTTCTGAATATTCACCTGGTGAATGCTGTCCACGTAATCGGTAATCTGATCGGACGTCGTCAGTTCGTTGCCATCCGTATCTTTCACCGTCCCGTCATCATAAATGTTGACCACGATTCGTCCGACAGCGGACTCGGCGACCTGAGCGTTCTTGGCTTTCGGCGGCTTCACGTTCTTGTCGATCTTCACCACGATCATGTGGGAACTGACCATGAAGAAAATCAGGAGGAGAAACACCATGTCAATCATGGGAGACATATCCATGGATGCCTCTTCATCCTGACCTGCCATCACTGCGCGAAGCTTTGCCGATGCCATAATTCGAAACTACCAATTTTACTGATAAAGCGGAAGCAAATTCCGGATCGGTTTACCCTTCGGAAATGCCTTCCGGCACTTTCGCCAGCTGCTGGTCGGCATTCACCGTCGCAATCGCAGCTTCCATGGCCTGTGCAGCCGTTTCGTGAGCCGAGTTCACCAGGACGGCAAACCGGTTTTTGAAAAAGTAGAAAAAGAACAGGCAGGGCAGGGCCACGACCAGGCCGGTTGCGGTGGTCATGAGGGCCTCACCAATCGCTGCCGCCATTTTTGCAGGGTTCGCACCGCCGGTTGCACCGAGCAGATCGAACGCCTTGATCATCCCGGAAACCGTCCCAAGCAGTCCGATCATTGGAGATGCCTGGGCAATCACGGAAAAGTACCCAACCCATGACATGTAGCTCGGATTCTCTTTTACGGAGAAATCAGCAATCGCGTCCTCGACTTTTTCGCGGCCCAGTGTTTCCGGATCTGTTGCGTCGACAAAGGGGAGCGACGAAGCCAGCATTCGTCCGAGGTAGGAGGGATCGGCTGCCGAAGCTTCGATGGCGCTTCGAACACGCACGTCCATCATGTTGGCGAGCACATTCTGCTGCAAGGCCGGTGGGATAAATTTCCCACGGGTCAGCTGCATGAAATTGTAAACGGCAAGTGTGATCATGCAGATCGACAATACCGCCAGCGGCCACATGGCCCAGCCACCCTGCTTAATCTTGGTCCAGAGGGTTGGCGGGGCTTCCGCCACTTCTTCGGTCGAATCTCCGCCGGTCCCGCCGTCGTCCTGCGCAAACAGCTCAGGTGCGGTGAAAACGAACATCAATACGAGTCCAATAATCAGCCAGGGAAGGCTCGTACGAACAAATGACTTTTTGTCTAACATTGTATCCAATCGGTTACGGGATTTTGTGTAGGTGTGAGCGCTCTTGATGAGGCAAAAGAGAAAAACTGTAAAGCAAATTCCAATATTTTTGTGCCCCCCCGAACACCGCCTATTCGGACCCTGTCATTGCCAGAAAAATCGACTCCAAATCCGACCCGACTGCCTCGGAACGAATCTCCTCCACCGTCCCCAGTTTCACGAGTTTCCCGTGGTTGATGATCCCGATCCGGTCCGCCAGTTCTTCCGCCACGTTTAACAGGTGAGTCGATAGAAAAACCGTCGCTCCCGCTTCGCTGCGGGCTTTCAGTTCCTCTTTTACAACCCGGGCGTTTCGCGGATCGAGGCCGACCATCGGCTCGTCGATCACGATGACCTCCGGGTCATGCAACAGCGCCGAGGCGATCGCAAGCCGCTGCCGCGTCCCGTGCGACAGGTTTTCAATCCGCTGGCGGGCATACGAATTGAGCGAAAAGCGGTCGAACAGTTCCGGCGTTTTCTGTTTCGTGTCTTCCGGCGACACCTCGAACAAATCTGAAATAAAACTCATGAACTCCAGCGGCGTCAATTTTTCGTAAAACTCCGCTACGTCCGGTACATATCCGATCCTCCGCTTTGCTTCCAGTGGCTGTTCCTGGATGTCGAATCCGCAAATTTCCGCTTTCCCGCCGGTGGGTCGCAGCAGGCCCGTCAGCAATTTGATCGTGGTCGTCTTTCCCGCCGCATTCGGTCCCAGGAAAGCGAAAAATTCCCCCTTTTCAATTTTCAGCGAAAGACCGTCCAGCGCCTGCAGGTCGCCGTATCGCATGGAAAGATCAGTGGTCTCGATCATCGTGAAGGGCGGAAAGGAACCACGGAACGGGGCGGAGACACAGCAAAATTTTCCGGCAGACGAACCAACAGGGTTCGTTCGTGAATCCAACCCTGTTCATTCGATTTTCGTAAAGATACCGCGCGCTGCCTTTGTGCTGATTTTCTGATTCGTCGCGTATGCCCGCGCCGCGCGTTCCCGAATTTCGTCCGGCTTTTCCTTCCGCAGCCAGCCTTCCAGCGCAGCTTTGAGCAGGAAAGATCCGGGATACATCAATTGATCGGTCATCAGGACCGGCTCGACTTCCGCTCGTTTCAGCCTCGCAGAAAAGAAAGCGTCTGATTTGCAACAGAGGACAATCGCGGATTTTTTGTTCCTCGTTTCATCCGGTTTCACGCTGTTCCGGGAATCGAGCACGAAATCCATCAGGCCATTGTGACCAATGTAGGCCACCAAATCCGGGCCGCCGTCACTTTCGAGCAGGTGAAAAAGGTGCTCGGTGGCTTTCCGGATTTCGCGGCCCCGCCAGGCCTCGGCCAGCAGCATCGCCCCGGTTTTGTTGTGGACGAAGGTCAACCGTTGCAGCACTTCCGCATCCGGGACATCTGCGGTTTCGGTTTTTGTAAGTTCCCACTCCTTTGAATTTTTGAAAAAGCGTCCGAAGCCGTCAGAACAGCCCCAATACAGATTGTTGTGCAGATCATCGCCGTTCCCAATCCGGGCATTCACCGGCATGATTCCCTGGCTCTCGTTGTCACAGAGCGCCACGATCACATGGATCAATTTGGCCGGCGGTTTCTCCTGCGCCGTTGCAAGGATCGGGAGTAGAAGAAAAATCAGGAACCGGAAATTCATGCTTCCGACACGATCTCACTCTTCGGGCCAATAGTAAATCTTCGGCAATCCTTTCGCCGGCTGTGGAACTCTGGCTGGCGCGACAAAGCAACGCTTCGCCCACGCCTGCCAGAGTTGGTCGAACTCTTTCACCCGATCGGGGTGCTGTTCGGCCAGGTTCTGCATTTCGGAGCGATCGGATTCCAGATCATACAGCTCCCATTCTTTGTCGAAATTCGTCCTGACCGCTTTCCATTTTCCCCGGCGGACGGCCCGGTTGCCTTCGTGCTCGAAAAAAATCGGTCGTTCGGCCAATTCATCCCCGCTTTTCCAAAGCGATACCAAGCTGATTCCTTCCGGTTGTAGAAAGGCCTCGCCGGGCATTTTCCCACCGCCCAACTTGAGAATGGTTTTCGCCAAGTCGATGATGTGAGCGGGCTGACGGTCAATTTTTCCGGCCCGTTCAGCTCCGATTTGTTCGGGCCAGTGGACGAGGAATGGAGTCGAGATTCCGCCTTCGTGATTGTAATGCTTGTAGAGTCGAAATGGTGTGTTGCAGGCATTCGCCCAGCCGGTTCCATAGCTATGGAAGGTGCCCGGCTGACCCATTTCTGCGAGCTCATCCTTACCGGAGTAGAGCTTGTTTTTCGGGTAGGGATTGTTGTCAAATCCGAAGGGATCCCACTCCGCGCAGGCTCCGTTGTCGGACAGAAATACGATCAGCGTGCTGTCCAGGTCACCCTTAAATTTCAAATCGGAAACGACCCTCCCCACGTTTCGGTCGAGGATTTCTACCATCGCCGCGTAGGTCGCCATCCGGCGGGTGAGATCGGCCCGGCGATCAGCCGGAAGGCTGTCCCAGGCCGGAATTTGCCGGTCGTAATAGGGAGAATCGGCATTCCGCTCCGGAACTTTGGTAACGTGGCCGCGCGGCGAAAGTGCAAACGATTCGGGAATGATTCCCTGTTCGATCATCCGGCGATAGCGGGACTCCCGCAATTCATCCCAGCCGGATTCATATCGCTCCACATACTTGTCGATTACCTCCTTCGGAGCATGCAGCGGGAAGTGCGGCGCGTTGTAGGAGAGGTACAGGAACCAGGGCGCATCCGGTGATTTGCGGGCGTGATCCAGAAATCCCAATGCGGCGTCGGTGATGGCATGGGTCGCGTAGAACCGGGGCTCGAAACCAGAGTCCGGCCACTGTTTGCCACCAGGTTCCCGCACATACAAATCCTCCCGCCAAAAACTCGCGTAGGCCTTATAGTGTCCGTAAAAATGGTCGAAGCCGCGATTGATCGGCGTGCAATCCGGGTTGCCTTTGCCCCGGAGATGCCATTTGCCGGCCAGGTAGGTTTGATACCCGGCTTCCTGCAGCAGCGAGGGGATCGTTTTGCAGCGATCAGTCAGGAAACCGCGATAGCCGGGCAGGCCGTTGTCCGCCGTCATTGCCCCGACTCCGGCCTGGTGGGGATACAGGCCGGTGAGCAGGGATGCCCGCGTCGAACAACAACGGGCCGCGTTGTAAAGTTGCGTCATCCGCAACCCGCCGGCGGCCAGCGCGTCGAGATTTGGAGTTTCGATTTCGCCGCCGAAACAGCCGAGGTCGGAATACCCGAGGTCATCCGCGAGGATGAGCAGGATATTCGGCCGGTCCCCGGAATTCGCGACGGAAATCGCCACGAAACAGGCGACGAAGATCGCGATCCGGGACAAAGTCATGCGCAGCGATTTTCGAACCAACAGGGTATGTTCGTCGAACCAGTCCTGTTGGTTCGCAATCCGGACTATTCCGCACCGTCGCCCTTGGCGAGTTCTTCCTTAATGGCCCGTTCCAGATCCGGTCCGCGCAAGTTGGTGGCGGCGATTTTACCGTCTTTGCCGATCAGGAATGTGGCCGGGATGCTGTCGATTCCGAATTGGCCGGCGATTTCGTTCTGCCAGCCTTTTCCGTCGAAATACTGCGGCCAGGGCATCTTGTTCTGGTCGACGAAGGCATCGAGTTTCGCCCGGTCCTGGTCGAGAGAAATGCCGACCACTTCAAATCCTTTGTCGTGATATTCCTGGTAGGCATTGATCACGTTCGGCATTTCCTGGATGCAGGGACCGCACCAGGTGGCCCAGAAATCGACGAGAACGACTTTCCCTTTCAGGTCAGCCAGATCGAATTCTTTTTCAGCCGTCGACGTGAATGCGATTTTCATTTCGTCGCCCGGGCCGGGCTGATTGAGTTGACCTTCCATCTGGCCGAAAATGCCGTTGATCTGGGCAACGGCCTGAGGATTTTGCTGAATTTCCGGTTGGCCGAGAATGTCTTCTTTTGCTTTCGCGAGAAATTTCTTGGCGCGGTCTTTTTCGCCGTTCTCGGAGCAGGCCCGCATCATCGGCATGACCATTTGTTGCAGCACAGTCTGCACGTCGCGCTTGTCGGTTTTTTCGTAAGCCTTTTCGATGACGTCGGGAAGCTTCTTCGTTTCGTCCATCGTGAGGTAGGCCACGATCAGTGCTTGGTAGCCCCGGGATGCGTCTTCGGCGTCGGGATTTTTTTCGAGGTAGGCTTCGATGGCCTCGGCCTTCTGTTTCTCGAACTTGTTCGTGATCGACTCGATCGAATCCTGCGCGGAGGTGAACCCGGCAAATCCGGCGAGCAAAACGGTGGCGAAAACCACCCGAAGTAGATTTTTCATGAGGGGTAGACGTTCGTATCTCCGGAACAATTCGCAATTGCGGAATCGGGCCGGCTTTGAATTGGGAAATCGGGGAAAAAAAGGCTGTAAAACCGCCGGTTTCTGTCTAAATACGGGCCACTATGGCAACAAAAGTCGGAATTATCGGTGCTGGCGGAATGGTCAGCTTTCACCTCGATGGATTTAAAAAAGCGGGTGCGGAAGTGGTCGCAATCGCGGACGTCGCGCAGGATGCCGCGCAGAAAGTCGCAGACGAAAATGACATCGCGAATGTGTATGGCGATGTCGGCGAAATGCTGGCAAACCCGGATGTCGATGCCGTGTCCATCATCGTTCCAAACAAGTTTCATGCCCCGCTTTCAATCCAGGCACTGGAAGCCGGAAAGCACGTTTTTTGCGAAAAACCGCCGGCCCTGAATGCGGCGGAGGTCGTGGAAATGATCAAGGCTCGCGACGACGCCGGGAAAAAGCTGATGTTCAATTTCAACAACCGCGCGCGGCCGGAATCGCTCGCGATGATGGAAAAAATCAAGGCAGGGCAAGTCGGGCGGATCAACTCCGCGCAGGCCAAGTGGATTCGCCGGACCGGGATCCCGGGCTTCGGCGGCTGGTTCACCACCAAGGCGCTATCCGGCGGCGGTCCGATGATCGATCTGCTGCACATGCTGGACCTGGCGATGTATTTCATGGGCTACCCGAAGGCCTCGCACGTTCTGGGCAACACGTTCGATGATTTCATCACCGACAAGAATTTCAAAGGCCCGTGGGGAATTCCGGACCGCGAGGATGGAGTCACCGACGTCGAGGCGGCGGCACACGGAATGGTGGCGTTCGAAACCGGCCAGATTCTCAGCTTCCAGATTTCGTGGGCGGAAATGGTAAAGCGCGAGGAGGTTTCCGTTGTTTTCCAGGGAACAAAAGCGGGCGGGAAAGTGGAACGCCTGTTTGTCGAAGACGGGGTGGATGAAACCGCGATCGACACCTGCGAACTCTACGTTCAGGAAGGCGGGAAATCCGTCAATTACTCGATCGAAGCCGAGGAATGCCCGGACATGGGACGGATCGATTCGGCGGCGAATTTCATTCACGCCATCGAAGGCACAGCCGAGCCGCTCAATAATGCGGAAGAGGCTCTCGAACTGATGAAAATCATCGACGCGGTGTACCAGTCGGCCACCTCCGGCAACCCGGCCTCCGTGTAAAAGTTGCCATCTCAATCAGCCTCCGGCCATGCTTGACCGATCCCGACTTGAAATCAAGCTCGGCAAGTATGCGACGGCTGCCCAATCGGCCCTGACCGACAATTTGTTGCTCGGGCGCGTACAAAGTTACCGCCGCCAGATCGGCGGGCGGATGGTCGCGCTGGATAAAAAGCAGGCAGAACGCAAGATTCCGAAAGGCGAATTTTTCATCAGCCGAAAGCTGGATGGCGAGTTCAGTATGCTTGCTTACGACGGGGAGGAAATCATTCTCCTCAATCCCGGCGGTACGATTCGGGCCGGGCTTCCGCTGCTGGATGAAGCGGCTGCGATCCTGGAAAAAGCGGGCATCAAGCAGGCGCTGATCCCGGGCGAGTTGCACGTCGCCAAACCGGACGGCGAGCGCGCCCGGGTCCACGATACCTCCCGGTTTGCCCGCGGACCCGAGAACGAAGAGCAACTCAACGCGCTGCATTTCGCGGTATTCGATTTGCTTGAGGTCGATGGCTCCGACGCCGGCGGCAGTTTCGTGGAAACGTGGAAACAGATCACGGATTTATTTGGGAAAGGCGAGCGGATTGCGCCGGTCGAAACAGTGGAAGGAAAAGGGGCCAAAGCCGTTCTCGAAAAATTCGAGGAATGGGTAGAAGGCGAAGGTGCGGAAGGGGTCGTGGCCCGAAGTGACACGGCGGGCTGGTTCAAGGTGAAGCCCCGCCACACTCTCGATGTGGCGGTGATTGGCTTTGCGGAGGGCACGGATGACCGCGCCGGGATGCTGCACGATATGTTGCTCGGGATTTACCGGACGGATGGAACCGTTCAGGTGCTGGGCCGCGTCGGGGGCGGCTTTTCCGACGATCAGCGCCGGGATTTGCTGAGCGATTTGCGCGATCTCGTCACTGAAAGCGAATACGCCGAGGTGAATTCCGATCGAGTTGCCTACGAAATGATCCGGCCGGAATTGGTGGCGGAGATTTCCTGCCTCGACCTGATTTCCCAGACCACGCGCGGCGGCACGATCGACCGCATGGTGCTGGAATGGGAAGACGACAACCGGATCTGGAAAACAGCCCGGCGATTGCCGCTGTGCTCGGTGATTTCGCCGCAATTCATTCGGATTCGCGACGACAAGGAACCCAATCCAGAGGACTGCCGCTTCTCGCAGCTGACTGACATCGTCGAGATTCCGCTGGCCGACGCCACCTCGTCTGATTTGCAACTGCCGCGGTCCGAAATCATCAAGCGCGAGGTCCGGGTGAAAGAGTTGAAGGGGAAAACGATGGTTCGAAAACTGATTGTTTGGAAAACCAACAAGGAGGAAGCCTCGCGGGGGGAATATCCCCAGTTCGTCTGTCACCTCACCGATTTCAGCCCGAATCGCAAAGACCCCATCAAGCGCGAAATCCGCGTCAGCGATTCTTTTCCCCAGATCCAGGAGTTGGCTGAAAAACTGGAGACAAAATATTTCGTAGGAGGGTGGAAAGAGCCGGAAGCGGAGTAAGAACTCAACGACCCGCAAACAAGCGCAGTCTCTCCTTCGGCAGCTTTTTCATCGCGGCGGCGGACATGTTTTCCATAACATCCGGCACAGTCGGAGGGCGCGGGTAAGCCGGAGCCGGGGGATAACAAACGCTCGAGCAATTCGATCGGGAATGGGTTTCGCCGTGTTCCGAACTGGTCTGCCAGACTCGCTCGCGCGATCGCAGATCGAACAGGTGATAGCGGGCCGAAACGTGACGCCGGGTATCGGCCGAGGTCGTGTATTCGGTCGTGGTGGTGCAGGAAACAACGTTCCCGTCCTTGTCGTAGACGTAATCCGTGTCCGTCGAGGAACTGCGGTCGATGTCGCGCGTGACGCAGTTACCGGTCGGCTCGATCAGCAGCACGAAATCGATTCCGGCCTCGCGGGCGTTCACGATTTCCGCCCCGGACAGGGCCTTGCTCAGCAGGCCGGAATCTGCCGAGGAAACCGTTCGGTTCGGTCCACCGCCTGCGTTCCGGCAAAATTCAGACGGGCCAACTACCGTGAGGCGCCTTCCGTGTTTTTTCCGCAGAATCGCCTCCGCTGCGTTCGCGATTGATTTGCGTTCCGCCTCGGAAAAGTTCGCTTCCCCGGAATTCGCACGAGCGGCCACGACTCCCGCAATCGCGATCGTTTTCGATTCAAGAGAGGCTCCGGTCAGGTTGGGATCGACGAAATCGACCCGGGCGCTGGCACAGCTGAACAGGAGTGAAACGGGCAGGAGACACAGGAAAAAAGCGGCAGGTTTTTGCATGAAGCAGGCAGAGGGATTCCGGCCATTGGACGACCGAATTTTCACGCTATGCAGAAAAAACGAACCAATCGGGTTGGTTCGTCGAACAGACCCTGTTGGATCGTTGAAAACGGAGATTCGTGTCATCAGGGTTGAACGAAACCGTCCGGCATGTCAGAACAGGGTCATGCCTGACTCCTTGTTTCGCCAGACTCCGCTCGCTGAACAGCATCTCGCTCTCGGCGGTCGGATGGTTCCTTTCGCGGGCTGGGAAATGCCGGTGCAGTACGACGGAATCGTCGCCGAACACCTCGCGGTTCGGGAGTCGGCCGGCATATTCGATATTTCCCATATGGGACAGCTCCGCGTCAGCGGTCCAAATGCCGGGGAATGGCTGAACCGGCAACTGACCAACGACATCTCCGTCCTCGAAATCGGGCAGGGGCAATAC
>JABDJT010000429.1 GCA_013003335.1 Verrucomicrobiales bacterium
GTCTTTTCGCTGCCGGTTGTCTGCCGATTTTCCCCGCTTTCGGCGCGAGACGCTGGATTCGCGAGCAAATCCGTCGCGAAATTGACCCGCTGAGCGGCTCCCAAATTCTCCAGCTCACCAGCGCGGCCGCCATCAGCCACGACATTTACGGCGAGCAGCTCTACTGCTCCGCCGATGGAAATCGGATCGCGTTTCTCCGCTGCGGCACCACCGATCACCGCGACGGGCCAATGGATCTTTTCATCTCGGACATCAAGCAGCGCGGCGTCAAACTGATGGGAAAATGCCCGTTTTTTCTCGTCGGCGGAAACGGCCGGGAAGACACGCTGTTTTACACGCGGGAAACCGAAGACGGAAAAATCGTCATCACGAAAATCAATTTCACTACGCTCGAGCAGGAGGACGTTTTCGCCTTCGGCGAATGCCCCGTTCCGGAACACCGCGGCCTGCTCGCCGTCAGCCCCGATCACCGGTGGGCCATGATTTTGCGGCGGCTCGGCGGAAGACGATACGGCGTCGAACGGATCGATTTGAAGAACAAAACCTGGGAGCTGATTCACGAGAAGGACGACATTTTCAATGCGCACCTGCAATTCAATCCGGCCGGGGGCGAGTTGATGATCCAGCACAACCGCGGCGGGGAACTCGATGAAGATTTCAACGTGATCCGTTCCGTCGGGCCCGAAGGCGCCACGCTTTACACCATCGATTCGGACGGCAAAAATGAGCGTCCCCTGCCGGTCGGAAAACCGTACACCACGCCGGTGACGGGTCACGAATGTTTCATCGGTGAAACCGGAAACGTCATCCTCACCTGCCGGGGCGGGAAAGTTTACCGGGCCACCCCGGGCGGGGAAAAAGCCGACCTCATTGCCGTCGGCGCGGGCTTTATGCACATCACCGCTTCGCCCGATGGGAAATTTTTCGTCGTCGACGATATCAAGACAGGTCGCTTGTCGATCGGCTGTATCGCGACGCGAAAAATTCTGCCGCTGTGCGACAGCGGAACCAGTGGCGGATCACCGCAGTACACCCATTCTCATCCCTACATCACCCCCGGAAACCGGCACGTGATTTACAATTCCGATCGAACCGGAATCGCCCAGGTGTACGCCGCTTCGATTCCGGAGGACCTACTCGCCGAACTCGAAACGAAGTAACAGGGTCGGTTCGACAAACAAACCCTGTTGTTCGTACTCCCGAAAATCTTGCGTCAGACCGGCTTCTCTGCCAGCATCCGGCCATGGATCCCATCACCTACAAAATTTTGCACGTCATTGGAGCCCTGTTCCTGTTTGCTGGAATCGGCGGGCTGCTCGGAATCGGGGAAAATCGCGGCCAGATCAACAAGCTTGTCTCCATTTTCAGCGGGATCGGATTGCTGCTGCTGCTTGTCGCCGGGATGGGTTTGCAGGCAAAGCTGGTCCAGGCCTGGCCGCTCTGGCTGATTCTTAAGCTCGTTATCTGGGTTGTCATGATTGTGATTTTCGTGCTCGCGAAAAAAGAGAAAGTGGCTCCGAAAATGGCCGTGTGGATTTCGCTTGTGCTCGGTGCCGTGGTGGCGTGGTTGTGCCTCGCGAAGCCGTTTATCTCCTGACTGCTTGCTGCTACTTTCCGGCATGAAAATCCGACGACTTTTCGCCTGCTTTCTCATTCCCGCCATCTCCGGCATCGCTCTCGCGGAAACGTTGGTCTGGCCGCAATTCCGCGGGCCCGACGGTAACGGCATCGCGGACGCCGACAATGTTCCCGCCAAATTTTCCGACTCGGACAACGTGAAATGGAAAACGCCGCTTCCGGGCAAAGGCTGGTCCTCACCGGTCGTGGCGGACGGAAAAATCTGGCTCACGACCGCCGTCGAAATTCAGGCCACGGAAGAAGAGCAAAAAGCTATCATGGCGAAACAGGGGATTGAGGAGAAAAAATTCAAGCAACTCCAGGTCGCTAAAAACGTGATTTTGAAGCTGATCCAGGCCGATTTTGAGAGCGGAAAAATCGAGCGCGAGATTGAACTGATCAAGCTTGAGGCGCCGGAAACGATTCACTCGCTGAACAGCTATGCTTCCCCAACACCGGTGATCGACGGGCCGAACATCATCGCCCACTTCGGTACGTTTGGGACCTACTGCCTGAACCGCGAGTCCGGCGAAATCGTCTGGCAGGAACGCCTCCCGATTCAGCACAACGTCGGCCCCGGCAGCTCGCCGTTCATCCACGGGGATTTGCTCGTGCTGATCTGCGACGGTGTCGACGTCCAGTACGTGACCGCTTTGAACAAGAACACCGGCAAGGAAGCCTGGAAAACCGATCGCCCGCCGATGCGCGCAGCCAGCGGCGACCAGAAAAAAGCCTACAACACGCCGATCGCGATTCGCGACAAGAACGGCCGCGAGCAGATTATCTGCATGGGCTCACAATGGCTGGTCAGCTACGATCCGGAAACCGGCCGGGAGCTTTGGAAACTGGATCACGGCAGCGGCTTTTCCGTCGTCCCGCGCCCGGTTTACAGCGAAAAACACGGCCTGGTTTACATTTCGACCGGTTTTGGAAAACCGCAGCTTTGGGCGATTGATCCGAGCGGCGAAGGTGACATCACGGATTCCGACAAGGTCGCCTGGCGCGAGCCAAAGCGAATTCCGGCCAAGCCTTCCCCGCTGATCGTGGGCGATGAACTTTACGTGATCGCCGACGGCGGAATCGCGACCTGTTTCGATGCTGCGACCGGTAACATCAACTGGACCGAGCGCGTTTCCGGCAACTATTCCGCTTCGCCGTTGTTCGCCGACGGAAACATTTATTTTGGAAGCCACGAAGGGAAAGTCACTGTAATCAAAGCCGGCCCGGCTTTCGAGGTCGTCGCCGAAAATGAAATTGCCGGACAGATCATGGCATCCCCGGTGGCGTTCGACGGCGGGCTGCTGATGCGGACGGCCGAGGCGATCTACCGGTTCGGGAAATGACCCGGAAGAGGACCACTGTCCGGGATATGGCGATCCTCTGTCTCCTGATTCTTCCCCTGCTCACGTATATCCTGAGCTACGCGACCTTCCGCCTGCAATGGGGCCGGGAAGCGTCGCACAGTTCAGGATCGATTATTTCAGGGAAAATCATCCTCGTCCAACCCGGGTTTCGACTCCCGGCGTCGGATTGGCATACTTTTTTCAGACCCTGCATATGGGCAGAACAGAAGATGACGGGACGGACGATCTTGATTCTAGACCCCATCGATGAAATTCTTCTCGACCAAAGAGATTACGTTCGCTGAACCAGCACTCGTGGTTCGTCCTGATCGAAATCAATACAATCGCACGTCCGGATCGATTTCCGCGGACCAGGCATTGATCCCGCCCTTCACGTGACAAGCATTGGTGAAGCCAGCTTCGTTCAGGATCTCCAAAGCTGCGGCGCTTCGAGCCCCCATCTTGCAGTGCACCACGATCTCCGCATTGCGGTCGGGAAAATCACCAATTCGACCGGGCAGGTCGCCGAGCGGAATCAGTTTCGCATTCGGCAGCGAACAGATATCCGCTTCAAACGGCTCGCGCACATCAAGCAGGGTAAACGGCTCCGGCTTTTCCATTCGCTCCTTTAATTCCTGAACCGTAATTTCGCTCAAATCGGATCCGTTTTCACTGCCCTCGGGCGGAAGGCCGCAAAATTCTTCGTAATCGATCAGGTCCGTCACGGTGGGATTTTCCCCGCAGACCGGGCAATCCGGATCGCGACGCAGTTTCAGTTCCCGAAACCGGAATTTCAGCGCATCGAAGTGCACGAGCCTGCCGATCAGCGGCTCACCGATCCCCAGGATCAGCTTGATCGCCTCGTTGGCCTGCAGGCAGCCAACGATTCCCGGCAGGACGCCGAGCACGCCGCCCTCCGCACAACTCGGGACCTGCCCCGGTTCGGGCGGTTCGGGAAACAGGCAGCGATAACACGGACCACCGAGCTTCGGGGCGAACACCGAAACCTGACCCTCGAACCGGAAAATCGAGCCGTAAACATTCGGTTTTCCAGTGAGGACCGCGAGGTCGTTGCTGAGGTAACGCGTCGCGAAATTGTCGGTCCCGTCGATGATCAAGTCATACTCCGCCGCGATTTCTTTCGCGTTTTCCGAGGTGAACCGGA
>JABDJT010000432.1 GCA_013003335.1 Verrucomicrobiales bacterium
CACCCACCAGGAGCACGAGGCCCGCCATGATCTCACCGGTATTCAGCGCGCGGTGCGGAGAGCCGCCTTCTTTCACCCGAACCAGGAATGTGCCGAAGATCGAGGCCACGATACCGAGTCCGGCGAGCATCAGCGGCAGCAGGACAGCGCCCAGGCCGTTAAAAGAGTCCGCGAATTCCGGCAGGCCGATGAAAACGGCGCCGAGGACCATCGTGCCGATGATCGAGCCAACGTAACTTTCGAAAAGGTCCGCGCCCATTCCCGCGACGTCACCGACGTTATCGCCGACATTGTCCGCGATGGTCGCCGGGTTGAGCGGGTGATCTTCCGGAATTCCGGCTTCCACTTTCCCGACCAGGTCAGCGCCGACGTCCGCGGCTTTCGTGTAAATCCCGCCGCCGACACGGGCGAACAGGGCGATGGAAGAGGCACCGAACGAGAAGCCGGTGATGATCGTAATGACCTTCCGAACCGCTTCCGCATTGGCCACGCCGTCTCCACTGAGGGCGCCTTCCATTTTTGAAAAGATCAGGAACAGGGTTCCGAGACCCAGGACACCGAGCCCGACCACGCCGAGGCCCATGACCGAGCCGCCGCCAAAGGCAACCCGGAGACCTTCACCCAGGCCGGTGCGTGCGCCCTGCGTCGTCCGGACGTTGGCCTTGGTGGCCACTTTCATACCAATGAATCCCGCGAGAGCCGAGCAAAACGCCCCGACGATGAACGCGACCGCAACCCACGGTGAACTGGATTCCTGTTTGAAGCCGCCGATCAGGAGCAGGATCGCGACGACGCCGACGAAAATGGCCAGCACCTTGTATTCCGCTCGCAGAAACGCCATGGCACCTTCGGAAATGTTTTCCGCGATGCGTTTCATTTTATCGGAACCGGCGTCCTGCTTGGCGACCCAGCTGGATTTTACGTAGGTAAACGCCAGGGCCAGGATTCCAAAGAGAGGGATGAGAAGAATGATTAAACTCGTCATGTTGAGCAGATGATTTTTTGGGATTTCTTGAAGTGAGTGTTGAGCAAAAGACGATGTCGCGCTACAAAGGAATTCCACCGACGCGATCGCGCTTTCTCGATACTTTAGCGAATTTTACCTTTAAGAAAGGTTAAAATAAAATAAATTGTTAAGCGACTGCGTTTTCCGTCTCTCGCACCTGTCCTGATCCTGCCTGAAATGTCTGCCCACGCCGCCCCGTTTCGAATGGTTTTCGCTTTGCTGGCGGGCCTGGCGGCCGGAGCGATTCTCATTCCCGGGGCTCAGGCTCAGCGATTCAACAAGGTCATCATCGATCCCGGCCACGGCGGCCTCGACGGTGGGTCCAAGTGGTATGGGGTGACGGAGAAAAACCTCACCCTGGATTTGGCGAAGCGGATCAAGAAAATTCTCGATGACAAAGGGATCCCGACTGTTCTGACCCGGGAGACGGATGTCTACGTGGAACTAGTCGAACGCGCCGAGATGGCAAACTCCTCAAAGGACACGTTGTTTGTGAGCGTCCATTTCAACGCGCACAGGGACCGGAGCGTTACCGGAATCGAAACGTTTTACTACCCCGGCAGCGAACAGGGCCGGGTGCTCGGCAGCTACATCCAAAGCGAACTTTCCCGCCGGATTGCCACGCGGAACCGCGGGGTGAAACCCAACCGGCTCAAGGTTCTCGAAGCCACGAAAGGCACCGCTGTCCTCGTGGAATGCGGATTTATCTCCAATCGCTGGGAAGCCCAGCGCAGCGCCTCCGCGTGGTTCCGGCAGATTCTCGCCGAGGAAATCGCGCAGGGGATCATGCGATACCGCTGAAGCGCATCCGGTTCATTCGGAAATCGCCTGTTGAAACGCATGCCGGTCGACTCCGCGGCTGACGTGAATGCAGTTCACGCCCAGTTCACCGACTTCGATGATGTTTCGATGTTCGTCGTCGAAAAAAACCATGTCGGCAAAGTCGATGCCGCTGTCAGCCCGTATGGCTTCAAAATGGGCCACCTTGCTGCCCGGGTAGATTTGCTCGTAGTCGAACCGGTTTCGGAGTTCCATCAGCTCAAGTACCTCCCCGGCCCAATCTGGCTGATCGGTGCGGGAAGCCAAACCGAGCTCCACACCGTTGGATTCCAGTTCGTCGAGGATTTCCCCGGCATCGGGATACAGGCGAAACACCCGTCCGCTGCGATCCCGGACGCGGCCTTCGATATCGAGATGGAACGGCGGCGTGGTGCAATCGATCCATAAACCGCCGCAGTCCCAAAGTGTGAAATCGAGGTCGAAAACGACAAGTTTCGGGTAGTTCATGATTGAATCGCAGAAACAAAAACGGAGCCGCGACTTTCGCCGGGCTCCGTTTTCGTCGTTGAGAGGGCAACTGTGGTCAAACAAACAAACAATACATACACACTACAAAACAAAGGGTTGGGAACCATCAACCGTTCAGCATCTTGTCCCGCTCGAGCTTCAGCCCCATCTTGCGGTAGAGGGTGGCGATACTCACGCCGAGCATGCTGGCGGTTTTCTCGCGCGAGCCCCCGTTGTATTTGAGGGTTTCGCGGATGAAAATCTTCTCCTGCTTCTTGATATACTCGGTGAGTTTCGAGCCGATCGGCAGGTGGTGAGTGGTTTTCTCGTCTTCGTCGGTGATTTCGACTTTTTGCGCGACCTTCGGCGGCAGATCGACAGGGCGGATGCGGTTTTTCTCCGAAAACGCGCAGGCGCGTTCCATGGCGTTCTGAAGTTCGCCGACGTTACCGGGCCAGCTGTATCCTTCCAGGAGGCGCATGGCGTACTTGTCGACTTCCTGCACCGGAGTTCCGGTCCGTTCCGCATAGCGCTTCAGGAAATATTCGGCGAGGAGCGGAATATCTTCTGTCCGGCCACGCAGGGCCGGCACTTCGATGGGAATGACAGACAGCTTGTAGAACAAATCTTCGCGGAAATCGCCTTTCTCAATGCACTCTTCCAGTGGCTTGGCGGAGGAAGCAATAAAGCGCACATCCATTTGCGGGGGCAGCGCCCCGGTCATGCGACGGCTGTTGACGCTTTCGAGGTAGCTTTCCAATTGCGACTGGAGACGCATCGGGAGCATGTGGATTTCCTCCAGGAGGACCGTTCCGCCCATGGCCCGGGAAAAGATCGTTTCCCCCCGGCTACCGACCGCACCGAACAGCTCGGCTTCCAGCAGGTTTTCCGGCAAAGCGGAACACTGCAACACTTTGAACGGGGAGTTGCTGCGCTCGGAGGCGTTGTGAATGCTTCGGGCGACCAT
>JABDJT010000446.1 GCA_013003335.1 Verrucomicrobiales bacterium
GATTTGGCGTGGCATTCGCCAGTATCGCCGGGTCGCTTCGGGCTGCAAAATCAACCTCAGACGAGGCGGGACAGGCCGTCGAGACAGATCTGTGACCAGGTTTCCATCGTCTCACGGCGGGTCTGCAACTCGGTCACGGTTAAGAATTCGAGGCTCTCGATATTCGCTTCGCCGGGGCTGACTTGATCGGATTTCAGGTCGAAGAGGTGAATGACGCCGAGGTGAACCTGACCAACTTCGTTAGAGTCATCGTTGATCAGGCCCACTATCTGCTGGGAATGCTCGCCTTCAATGACCAATTCTTCATCCACTTCCCGTTCCACGCCGTTGGTATAGGTGTCCTTGTCCAGGGATGCCTGCGCTTCATCTTCGTCATTGATATGGCCGCCGATCCCAATGGAACCTTTGGCTGCGAGACGCTTTTCTCCGGAGCCTCCGCCCCGGACATAGTGGAGAAACCGGTCGCCGTAGCGGAAAATCGCGTAGGGAATGATCTGCTTGTGCCCCGGATCCTCCTCGGCGTCGTCGCGGGCGAGAAAATAGTTGTTGGCCGGGTCCAGCATGGCTCCAAGATACTTGTCCGGTTCCAGCGAAAGCCCCTGGAAGGCACCCAGTTCGTCGAACAGGGAACGGGCGATCACCAGCACATTTTCATCGGGATATTTTTTGCTCATCGGAAGTTTTCGGAGTGTAGCGGGAATGCGGGGCCTGTCCCGTAAAAAATCGGGTTGTAAGTTTTTCCCGCGCCCCGGATGATGCCGACGCTGAATACATGACCGGATTTTTCAATGACAGGGGAAAACGAATCAACAGGGTCTGTTCGTTGATCGTACCCTGTTGGTTCGTTTTGACCGTGACAAGCCTCCATGCCGAGAGCCCGAAAGTTGCGGGATTCGAACGATTTTTCCGGGAGGAAGCACCCTCGGCGGAAGGTGGGGCGGTATTGTTCTCAGAGCTGGGCTGCGCCAATTGTCATGGCAGTTCAGCGGTGGTTGCGCCGAGGAGAGGTCCAAAGCTGCAGGATTTTTCGAAGCGGGTGAATCGAACCTGGGCGGCGGATTTTTTGCAGAGAAGTCCGGGGCACGGGCTCAAGGATGGCGAGTTGGACGACGTGCTGGCGTGGATTTCGACCGTGCAGGGCGGCTACAAACCGAAGCGGGCTGCGTATGTGAATGCGGAGCGCGGCAGCGCGGTGTATCACGAAGCCGGGTGCGTGGCCTGTCATGAGCCGACACCGGATTTTCTCCCGCCCGGAGGGCACGGAGGGGATGTGCCGAAGGATTGGAGTGGCTTCGTGGAGCTTCCGGATTTCTCAGAGAAAACCGGGTTGGTTGAGTTGGCTCATTTCCTCCTCTCGCCAACAAAATACCGGACGGACGGACGAATGCCGCACATCGAACTGGAATCGCCGGAGGACGCGATCGACCTGGCGGCGCATTTATTGGATTACCAGGACAGCGATCCGAGGCGTGCCCCGACCGTGAAACCGTGGCCTAAGGCGGAAAATGCAGCGATCCAGCGCGGAAAATCTCTGGTGGAAGAGAAAAACTGCGCGGCCTGTCATGACCTGCCGGGCTTGAAGGCAGCTCCTTTGAAACCGCTCTCTGCCGGTGTTTCGGGGCGCTGTGCGTCGCTCGAATTCGATTTGGATCAGGCGCAGGAATCGTCTCTCGCTGCGTTTCTCGCTCAACCCGATCCCACAGATCCAACCGGAAAAATCACATTGGCGGCGCTGAATTGCTACGCCTGCCACGATCGCGACGGTGTGGGCGGGCCTGGCGTGGCGACGAATCCGTTTTTTGCGGGCGACGAAGCGCTCGGTGATTCCGGTCGATTACCACCGCCATTGACCGGGATCGGCCGGAAATTGAAACGGGACTGGCTGGAAACGGTTTTTGCCGGGAAAAAAGACGAGGGCCGGGTGCGGACCTACGTGAAAACCCAAATGCCGCGCTACCCGGGGCAGGCTGAAATGCTCGCCGCCTTCCTGGAAGAGATCGATTTGAAAGACCCGGGCCCGAAGCCGGCGGAAGTGACTGACTTGGAAGCCGGTCGGAAGCTGCTGGGGACTCACGGCGGCGTGAATTGCATCACCTGCCACCAGTGGGACGGACGGAAATCGCCCGGAATTCAGGCCATGAACATTGCGTCGCTGGATCAGCGGCTCAGGCCTTCGTGGTTTCGCGAATACCTGCTGAATCCGGCGTCCTATCGACCGGGGACCCTAATGCCGCCGCTCTGGCCGGGCGGGCAATCGACCGTTCCGGATGTGCTCGGCGGCGACACCGAAAAGCAAATCGGGGCAATCTGGGCCTTTATCAAGAACGGCGAAGGATTGCCTCACGGCTTTCCGGATTTGAGCAGCGGCGAATTTGAATTGAAACCGGTCGATCGGGCTATCATCCAGCGAACGTTTCTCGAGGGGGTTGGGACCAAGGCGATTCTCGTCGGTTTTCCGGAAAAAATTCACCTGGCCTGGAACGCTGATACCTGCCGGCCGGCCCTGCTGTGGCGGGGGCGATTTTTCGATGCCTACAACACCTGGTTCACTCGCGCGGCGCCATTCGAGTCGCCTCTGGAAGAAAAAGTCTATCCGTTTCCGAAAGTTGCCGGCGACGCCGGTAAAAAGCCGCAGTTTTCCGGCTATGAACTGGATGCTGCCGGAAATCCGACCTTCCGCTGGAAACTCGCCGGGCAGGAATTTTCGGATCGATACGAAGCGAAGGACGGGAAGCTGATTCGGACGTGGATTGGAGGCGGAGATTCGGTGCCGGACTTGGCCGCGCCGGAAGGCGTCGAAGCAGAAATGGTGAAAGGTGAGGGGAAGGGCGTGACGGTGGTTTACTCGTGGAAAAAATGAGAATTGGAAAAACAGCACGAATCTTCGTCGGCGTGATGACCGCGTTCGCTGTATGCGGTGGCGGGGCGGCGTTCTCCCAGAACCGCGGGCAGTTTGAGGTTTTCGACATCCTCACGGCAACTTCGCCCACGGCTTCCCGATCCAAGCAATGGAAACCGGGCGAGGGAATCGCAATGGAAGTCGGTGGGATGGACTGGATCGGTGAACGGCTGGCTGTCGCGGTCCGGAAGGGCGAGGTCTGGTTGCTCGACGGTGTTCTGGAGGCGAAAAAACCGGAGGATGTGCGCTACCAGCTCTTCGCATCCGGACTTCACGAACCGCTCGGAGTGCTGGCCGACAAGGGCGATCTTCTCGTTGCGCAGCGGGCGGAAATCACGCGATTGAAAGACCGGGACAGCGACGGGAAAGCGGATGCCTACCTGGCCGAAGCGAGCGGATGGGGCGTATCAGGAAATTATCACGCCTACGTTTACGGACCCGAGCGGGACGGCGAGGGGAATCTGTGGGTC
>JABDJT010000490.1 GCA_013003335.1 Verrucomicrobiales bacterium
TCATTTCAGATGCGGAAACCCTGTCGTCGTTTTCCCTTTCAGTCGTGTTTGCAGCCGAAGACGGGCAGGTTTTTGTCGGAACCCAGAGTCGGGGGCTGAACCTTTTCAACCCGGCGACCGGCGAGAACCGTGTTTTCAATCAGCAGAATTCAGGCCTGCCCAGTGACCGGATCCTGGGCATCATCGATGATCTCCAGGGCTTCATTTGGATCAGCACCTCGAACGGGATTGCGAAATTTGATCCCTCGCGTGAAAAGTTTCGGATCTTCGACGAAGTGGACGGCATCCAGGAAGGCACGCTGCACCTGAAAGCAATCACCCGTGCCGACGACGGAATCCTGTATTTCGGGGGCGCCAAGGGCTTTCATCGAATCGATCCCGATTCCCTTCCCAGCCCGCATCAGCCACCGACCCCGATCCTGACCGATTTCGAGAGATTTGGAGAAAAAGTCTTTCCCCGCCCCGGAGGCATTCTCGAGAAAAAAATCGCGGCCGCATCGGAAATCCGCATGCCTTTCGATCAGCGGAACCGGTTTTCCTTCCGATTTTCAAACATCGGTTCCCAGTTCCCCTTCCGGGGCCGTTTTCGTTATCGGCTCGTCGGCTATGAAGACGACTGGCAGATCGCGGGCCCCGATCGTCGAGCAACCTATCCCGCAGTGCCGCCGGGAACCTATGAATTCCAGGTGCAAAGTTCTCCGGACGGACGTTCGTGGAACTCCAATTCCGCCCGGGTCAATCTCATCATCAGTCCACCGTGGTATGCAACCTGGTGGGCCCGGGTCGGTTTTTTACTCACCTCCCTGACGATCTCACTCGGGCTCGTTAAGATCATGGTCCGGTCCCGCTTGCTCCAGGTCGAGCGGCGCGAAGAGCAGTTCAAAGCCCAGCGTGACGCCGCTGAAGCCGCCCTGGCCAAGCAATTGCAGAACGGCGTGTTGCTGGAGCGCACCTCCAAGGAATTCCGACACGATTTGCGGGGGGAAGCCGTTTTCCTCGCCTCGCTCGAAAACCTCGCCCGCCACTACAACGTCAGCCGTTGTATCCTCCGCAGTCTCCAACGTACGGACGATGGAAAAAGCCAACTCGTTCCCATCGGTGAATTCTGTGCAGAAGGCGTCCAGTCTCTCCACGAACTGGTCATTCCGGTCGGCGATTCCCTGACCTCGGAGATTCTCAATTCCGACAAGCCGGTCGCCTGCGAATTTCTCGACACCAACCCGAAAGTGTCCGCCAACGAAACGCTGCGCCAGGCCGGGGTAAAATCCTTCCTCGCAGTCCGCACCAGTTTTCTCGATGAGCCCAACGGTGTCCTGGTTCTCCATCAGTGCGAGCGTACCCGCCCGTGGACGGAGGACGAATCGAAGCTCCTGCATTCCCTCGCCTCCCAGTTCGGTATCGCTGTAGCCCAGCGCGAACTGACCATGAAAGAGGAACAGTATCGGACCGAGTTGGAAACCGCCCGCCACAATGCCGAGATCGCCAACAACGCGAAATCAGAATTCCTCGCCAAGATCACTCACGAGTTGCGGACTCCGTTGAACGCCATCATCGGATTCTCCCAGGTCATCCGCGAGGACGAAGCCCTCGGCGATCGTCAGCGCGAAATCGTCGATATCATCAACAACTCCGGCGAACACCTCCTCGATGTCATCAACGACGTCCTCGACGTCTCAAAAATCGAGGCCGGCAAAACGGAATTGAATCTCGAGCAATTCGAACTCGGCCCGTTGCTGAAATCCGTTCACGAAATGCTCGACATGAAAGCCGAGTCCAAGGGCATCGCATTCGAGTTTGCCCAGCACAGCGCCATCCCCAACCTCGTCGAGACAGATCGAAGCAAATTGCGCCAGATTCTCATCAACCTCATCGGCAACGCCATCAAGTTCACCGACGAAGGAGCCATCGGCCTCACCGTGAATGCCGAAGCGGCCTCCGCTCCCCGGCAAGTTGGCGATCAATGGCGCAGGCAGGTCCGGATCGCCTTTGAAGTTCGGGACACCGGGCGCGGCATTTCCCAGGAGGAACTTCCCAAGCTGTTCGAGAAATTCAGCCAGACCGACACCGGCCGCCGCGCTTCCGAAGGCACAGGCCTCG
Source organism: Verrucomicrobiales bacterium (assembly GCA_013003335.1). Lineage (GTDB taxonomy): Bacteria > Verrucomicrobiota > Verrucomicrobiia > Verrucomicrobiales > DEV007 > JABDJT01. Next base: position 2,098 of record JABDJT010000490.1, read on the forward strand.
GGCTTTCCATCGCGAAAAGTTTCGTCAACATCCTCGGCGGCGATATCGAAGTCATGTCCAAGCTCGGGTTCGGGACCACCTTCCGTTTCACCATCGTGTGCGAGGAAATTGCGCGCTCCGAAGAAGCAACCGAAGGAAAACCCGCCGGCTCCGCCATTGGCAGCACTCCGCAGATTACCGGCCTGGCCGACGATTCGCCTCGTGTGAAAGTCCTCATCGCTGAAGATCAGCCCGTCAACCGGCTGCTCCTCAAAAAAGTTCTCACCAAGGCCGGTTTCGAACTCGTGGAGGCCGAGAATGGCCGCGAAGCGTACGAACAATGGGCAAAAACCGGTCCCGACCTCATCCTGATGGACGAAGACATGCCCATCATGAAAGGCAGCGAAGCCACCCGCGCGATCCTCGCCGAGTGCGGACCAAACGAAGCCCCTGTCATCATCTCGCTCACCGCCTACGCCTTCGAACAGGCGCGGGAAAAAGCCCTCGCTGCCGGCTGCAAAGACTTCATCTCCAAGCCCTTCAAGAGCCACGAACTGTTCGCAACGATCGCGAAACACCTCGGCGTCAAATACACCTATGCCGAGGAAGGCAAGGGAGTCGAAGCTGCGTAAATCGATCAAACAGGGTTGATTCAACGAACCAACCCTGTTCATTCGAAAGCACGCCATGCCGCGCTTCTTTCCCAAAACACGCCGGAAACTCCTCCGCGACATGGTTCACGACCGTGCCGAACCTGATTCCACCTCCGTGATCCAGCGCGTGTCCCAAAACCGCACCCGCGAAAACTACGCCCTCGCCGCCAGGCACGTCCCCGGGCAGCGAGTCCTCGACATCGGTCCCGGTTTCGGCCTCGCCCACGACCGGTTGATCGCCGCCGGGCCGGAGAAAATCATCTGCGTCGACAAATTCGATCAGTCCCGGAAAAATTTCACCGTGCGCGACGACCGGATCGAGCATCACAGACTCGACTTCCTCGAAAACGATTTCGCTGACGGCGAATTCGGCGTCGTGATCTGTGTCGCCACAATGTACTACCTCACCGATCATGCCCGCTTTCTTGCTGAAATTTCACGGATCCTCAAACCGGGTGGCGTCCTCGTCATCAACAATTTCGATCGCGCCGTGATGCGCACCCTGTTTGGACTTACCCTCGCAGAACTCGACCCACGATACGGCCCTGTCTACGACGGAGACGAATTCGCCCGGATCGTTGGAGATTCACTCGGTGGCGCGGTGAAAATTCACGTGCAGTCGCCCGTGCGCTGGACTCCCCGCTGGCGGCGCTGGATTTCGCTGGCGACCCTGCCGATCCGGCTGATCGCAACTTCACCCCGCCTCGTCCCCGCCGACGGAGTCCGCCTCCGTGGCGTCTACACGATGCTCGAAGCGCGGAAGGCTTGATTCTAAAGTCTCCCCGTCCCCTTCATGGTTCGGTTGTTCCACGACATATCGAAAGTGAATGATCTCCGGTGAAACATCGACCCGCGAGCGACTCCACGTCTGCGCGTCCGGGCGGTTCATGCGCGGCGTGAAGGCTGTCGACGGTTCCCCGAAATTGTTCTGAAACGCCTCGAGGTCGTCCGCCGATTGCGGATTTGCCGCCAGAAGCGCCTCCCGCCGCGCCTGCAGGACCTGTTCCGTTTCAAACGACGAGGAAGAAACGGGCTGTTCGGGGGTTCCACGATCCAAAAGGGTTGGTTCGCCAATCAGACCCTGTTGGTTCGTTTTTCGCCCGGGCCAGCTCCACTTCGATATCTCCTCCGGCGAGAACGCCAGCAAGTGAAACGGCCGGTATTTTTCATAGTCGATCGCCGCCAACGCCTTTCTCAAATCCGAAACATTGCGATTGCCGGCGAGATTTTTCACGAGCAGCCCGCGGCTCTCAAACGCCCCGCCGTTTTTGTCAGGCAGCTCGCGGTCATACCAGTTCAGCAACGTGACGACGAGCCCGTACTCGTTGGCAAACATCCACGTGCCTCCGGCATCCGGGTCGATCGGCACAAGAAATCGCGTGCCGGTTTCCGCCTCTTCGAAAACCGCCGGCGGTTCCGCGATGGATCGCTTTTTCGATTCGTCCCGGTTGAAAAAAACGGAATACCGGCCGGGCCCGGCATCCGTCCACCAGGTCATTGTGCACATCGTTCGAGGATCACAAAAGTCATCGCATAGGGGTTTTCATCGTCAGCCTCCAGCCGCAATTCCGACAGCGTTTCCCAGTCCGCCTCCGCTTCGTAATCGGGGAATTGCACCTCGCCCGGGATCTCTTCCTCCACGAACGTCAGCACGAGCTGATCCGCCAACGGCAGGGCCGCTTCGTAAACGCTTGCCCCGCCGGACACGACCAATTCCGGCGCGCCCTGTTCTTTTGCAATGTCGCGTCCTGATTCGACGGAGTCGGCAACATGTCCGTTCTCTACCTTGTAATCGGATTTCCCGGTCAGGACGATCGGGATTTGGGTGGTGAACCAGCCTTCCATTTCTTCGAAGGTTTTCCGCCCGAGCAGCATGAATTTTCCCGCTGTGTAGGTTCGGAAGTGGTAAGCGTCCCGCGGCAGATCCCACGGAATCCCTGATCCTGTGCCGATCACCCGGTTTTTCGCCATCGCGGCGATCATGGAAATTTTCATGCAGGTAAAAAATTCAGCGGATTGGCCTACTTCGCTCCGGCGGGGGAAACCGCGAGAGGGGCAACGGCCCGGAGTGTTCAATCTTGTGGCTGGCATCCAGTACGACAAGGGTTGGTTTGCCGTCGATTGCAGAGAATCGACGGCCGCCTATGACGACTTCTCCGTTGACGAAATCAAAGACTTTTCCGTCACAAATCACGCGGGTGCCTTCCGGAAGTTCGCTGGGAATCAAATACGGCATCCCCCGGGGTGGAGCGAAGGTCGGGGCCGGTTTCGGAATGCGGGGAGGACTCACTACCAGGGCCGCCTGTCCGCTGCCACGGGGAGAATTGGCATACTTCAGATATGCTGGATTCGAATTTCGAATGGCGATCCGGAGATTCCCGAAATCGAACCCGATAAAACCCTTCCGGTAAAAAACTCCCAGGCCTCCGTCGATGTTTTTTCGGGGGGTCGGCGAACGCTCGAGATTCAGGCCCCGGTTGAATTCCATCGAACGGAGTTCTCCATATCCGCCTGCCGCCCCGGGTTTCAGTGATCCGGTTTTCCCGGCATAAAACGCCCAGGCGATAAGAATGGGAGCCACGAGCATCAAGACTCTCCAAAAATGCTTCATGATTCGAACGGTATCATAGAGGACAAACTTCATCCAACCATCGCCCGATCGGGTTGAAACATGTCGACGAAACGGCGGTAACAGGGTTGAATATTCGTTGTCGAAAATGAAAACGCTCACCATCGTCCGCCATGCCAAGTCCAGCTGGGATAATCACTCTCTGAACGATCATGACCGGCCGCTGAATGACCGCGGATTCCGGGCCGCGCCGCTCGTCGGAAAAGCACTGAAAGAACGGGATGTTTCGCCGGACGTCATTCTCAGCAGCACGGCTCTGCGGGCGTGGACCACGGCAAAAATCATCGCCGGTGAAATCGGGTATCCGGAAGAGAAAATCATCACGACCGAGGAAATCTATCTCGCTTCAACCCGGACGCTGCTCAACCTTCTGACCCGCGAAATCGACGAGGCCCACGAGTCAGCCATGATTTTCGGCCACAATCCGGGCTTTCATGACCTGACCAACACGCTGTTGGAAGACGAATACGTGGAGTCCTTTCCCACCTGTGCTGTCGCCCGGATCCGGCTGCCGATTGATCACTGGGGCGAAATTTCAGGCGGCGAAGGCGAATTGGTGGAACATTTTACCCCGAAAAGCCTGAAATCCGGGTAAGACAATGATGACGCAGGCGTCTGATTGACAAACCCGGCCCCTGAGACACCTTAGCCCCGAAATGCGCAGCCTGTTACGTTCCAAAATCCACCTTGCCACCGTCACGGAGGCGAACCCGGATTACGTGGGGTCCGTCACGATCGATCGAGATCTGATGGACGCGGTCGATTTGTGGGAAGGCGAAAAAGTTCTCATCGCCAGCGTCTCGACCGGTGCGCGACTCGAAACTTACGTGATCGAAGGCGAGCGCGGTTCCGGGGTCATCGCCATCAACGGCGCGGCGGCCCATCTCATCAATGCCGGCGAGCGGGTGATCATCATGGGCTTCGAGATCGCGGAAAAACCCGTCGAACCGAAGGTCGTGCTGGTGGACGAAGACAACCGGATTGTCGAGCACCTCAAGGAAGAGGCCGGCGTGATGATTGGCGTGTAGCCATTCGGTTTCACTCCGCTGTTTTCGCCAAACCGAGCGCTTCCTTCAGGAGTTCCAGGAATTCGACCAGCGATTTCTCGTCGGT
>JABDJT010000241.1 GCA_013003335.1 Verrucomicrobiales bacterium
GCCCAACATCGACGCGCTGGCGGAATCGGGTATCCGGTTCGACCGGTTTTACACCTGCGCAGGGGTATGCTCAGCGATGCGGTCCGGGACGGTAGTCGGAATGATGCAGACCACGATCGGAGCGCACAATCACCGGAGCTGCCGCGCGGCTTTTCGCGGAAAATCGATGGGGGAATACGACAAGAACGTGTTGCCGGAGGGAGTCAAAACCGTGCCGGAGATTTTCCGGGAATCGGGCTACTACACCTTCAACAACGGCAAAGACGACTACAATTTCGAGTGGGACGGGAAGAAAATGTACGACTGGTTGGGGAAAGGATTGAACTTCAAGGGCGCGGAAAAAGGAACGGAATGGTCAGGCTGCCCGGACGGGAAACCGTGGTTTGGGCAGATTCAGCTTTCAGGGGGAAAGACCGGCAAAAAGGCAAAAAAGGGGGTGGATCGAGCGAAGGTACCCGTGCCGCCATACTACCCCGATGTGCCGGAGGTTCGGGAAGAAATCGCGCATCACTACGACTGCCTGCTTTTCACGGATGATCAGGTAGGACAAATCATGGCCGCGCTGAAGCGGGACGGGCTATTGGAGAACACCTACGTCATTCTCCTGAGCGACCACGGCTACAAGCTGCACCGTCACAAGCAGATGCTTTACGAAGGCGGAATTCACATGCCGCTCATTGTTTCCGGCCCGAAAATTTCCGGGAATGCCGTTCGCGACGACCTCGTTTCCAGCATCGACATCGCGCCAGCCTCTCTTGGGCTCGCGGGTGTTCCGATTCCCGACAAAATGGAGGGTCGGAATTTCATGGCCCATGGCTACAAGAAACGGGACTACGTGATCTCCGCCCGCGACCGCTGCGATTACACCATCGAGAAAATTCGGGCAGTGGTGACCCCGAAATTCAAATACCTGCGGAATTACACCGACGACCGGCCGTTCATGCAGCCAACCTACAAGGATCCCTGGCCCGTCAGCCAAAAACTCCGGGAACTGATGGCCGCTGGAGAAATGAACGAGACCCAACTGATCTTTTTCGATCCGGACGGGAAAGAGCCGGAAGAATTATATAATCTCGAAGACGACCCCCACGAGATCAATAATCTCGCCAAGGATCCGAAATATGCCGGAGAACTCGAAAGGCATCGACAGATTCTCGCCGATTGGATCGCTGAAACCGGAGACAAGGGCCAGGCTCCCGAATCAGACATTGGATTGCTTTGCACCCTGAAACGTTGGGGCGACAAGTGCGTGAACCCCGAATACGATCGCGTCCGCCATCTCCTGAAGAAAAAGGAGTGACCAAGGCAGGTCTGGAAAATGGGTGTGGAATGTGTTAAAAGTCCGGAATCACGAAGGACATGAGGATGATGAGATTTTTTCAGGCAGGAAAAGTGGTGGCAGCGATTGGGATCGCCTGGCTGGCCATGGGCAGCGTGGCGTTTTCGCAGGATGGAGTTTCCCGACCTAAACCGGCGACACCCGCTTCGGCACCGCAATCGCCATCCACGACGAACGCGACCGACATCACGCCAGCTAAACCCGAACTGACGCCCGAACAGAAACGGGCTGCTGCGCTCGCGAAGATCGATCGAAGCAGGGAATACATCATCGTCAGTGGAGGACCCGCCTTGCGGGAGTGGGAGAAATACCGCCGCGAAACGCACCAGCATGACAAATGGTGGGGAAATTTCGTCCGTACGGCCCGGCTCCGTATGCAGGAATTGAAAAAACAAACCAACGGAACAGTCAATATCACCTGGCTGGTCTATCGCCCCGGTTACCGAAACCGCGCCGACGAAGACGGCGAGCCGTTGATCAGCCACATCGAAAGCGTCCGGGACAAGTATTACGTGAACCTCGTTTGGTTCGATCACGGAGACGACGTAATCAACTACCTGAACCGCGGGCAGAATCGTCGGGCGGTGAAGGTGAATGGCTTCGAGTATTTTGGGCACTCCAACAAATACTGTTTCGCTTTTGACTACAGCAATGAAATTCTCGGAGCTTCAAAAGCGTTTTTGCATCAGAAAGATCTTACGAAAATCGAACGCAAAGTCTTTGATCGCCGCGCGTACTGCAAGAGTTGGGGCTGCCACAGCGGAGAGAGTTTCTCTCAGGCTTTCAAGCGCGCCACTGGCGTCAAAATGATCGGAGCCGTCGGTAAAACGGACTATTCGGATACCTGGAAAATGATCCTGCCAACCATCTCCACATCCGGTGGGCGCTGGGTCCAATGAGGCTGCGAAACCGACGCATCCTGAAATTTGCGACCCTGTTTTTTCCGATCCTGTTTGTTCCTCCGATCGTTGGATTAACGATCAGCCGAAGCGTCGACTTCCTCGAATCATTCGAAATTGGATGGACGGGTCCAGGCCTGGCGTTTCTCTTCCTGGCCGACGGCTATCTGGATTTGACCGGAAATCTCCACGAGAAATGGTGGTTTCCCTTGGGTTTCCTGATCAGCCTCTCCTTCCTCTACGGGCTCTCCATTATGGCGGCGAACGGGAAAATGTGGCTGTTCTTTGCCATCATCCTCGGTCTCGTAATCGGTGGCGGAAGTGGTTTTGTTTTCTGGTTACTCACCCAACTCGGTTGATCCGTTTCCACTTTTTTGCGAATTGAATTGCCCGGGGATAAAACTCGAGAAAATCCTCCTCCATCGCCTCGAAATTTTCCTCCAACTCACCGACGGAGTTCGCCACCGGACTCAAAATAGCGGACCGGCGTGAGATTCGTTGCAACGCAAAATCCAATCCTTCGAGGGTGGAATACGAAATCAGCCAGTCTTCCCTCTGCATTCTCCGAATGACCTCGGCAGCTTCCAGCGGGGCGTGATGGAGAGCCTCATCCAAATGGGCATGGCAGTCCGCCACAAAATCCGGCATCTCACGTTCCGGCTCGAATCGGGACCAATTCCGAATCAGGAAATGATCATAGAACACGTCAATAATAATGCCGGCAAACCGACGTTTCGTCCTCTTCAACCGTGCCCGACTGCGCTTCCAGGCCGGATCCGAGTCAGTAAATGCATCTACATGACGGTGTAGCTTAATTCCCTCCCAGATTTCGGGGGGGAAGCGGTCATCGTCCGGCAACCCGCGCACGAAATCACCCAGCAAGTTTCCCAATCGGGATTCCGGAGTCGGATCAGCCAAGTGAAGATGGGCGAGAAAATTCATGATGAGAGTCCCGTTTCGATCCAACAGGGTTTGTTTGCCGAACCAACCCTGTTGATTCGTCTCCGGCCTGGTTTAATTCCCAATCAACGGGATTAGAGATTCGAGTAACCCGCGCCCTTCATCGATCAAATTGGAAGGGGTGCCGATCGGATCATTGACCGTTTCCTGCGCCTTTTTAATCACATTTTCCGGCAGGTCCTCGATCAGGGCTTCGCCGGCCGCGGCAATCAACCGTGCGGTCAAATCTTCATCGACCTCATCAAACGTCCCTGCGATTTTCAGAGGGGTCCAAAGAAATCCGTCGCGAGATTCGACAAACACCTTCCGGTCGGCCCCCGGGATCCAACGAAGCGTGCCGGGCGTTACGCCGAGTTGAAAAATGCCGGCCAGCCTTTCCCCCTCAATCAACATTTCACCTTCGATCCGCGTCAAGCCGTCGGATTGGATCTCGATATTGGTCAGGTGAATCCGGCCCCCCTTGCGGATAAAATCCGCTTTCGCCTGGTTCAAGCCGAGGCGCTTGAATTCCACCTTCTTCGTATATTTCGAAATCGTATCAAGAATCGGGATTGCCGTCACAACGCCGTCACGGATCCGGACGGTGCCACTTTGCACAAGGCCTTCCGGGCTTCCGGGAACACCCTGAATATTAATATCGCCCTCCAGGAATCCACTGAATTTTTCCTTCGCCTCTTCGTCCGTGAGCAACTCGTGAATATCGAGATTTTCCAACTGCAATTCGAGATTCAACCGGGTTGGCTGCGCGAAGATTACATCGCCGGTTCCGGACAGATGGGCCCCGTTGTAGAAATTCAAGGCCAGGTCAGTGATAAACAGATTTTCCCTTTGCCACCGAAGTTGAAATTGCTGGATGTTGAAATCCGGAGTGCCGGCGACAAAAAGCTTTCCGCTTCGCCCGCCGATTTCCCACATGGCCGAGTCCAAATCAGGGTCGATTTGAGCCCGGACCGATCGGAGCGCAACGGTCTCCTGTCCCGTGCTGTTCTTGATCGTAACATTTCCAGCGTCAATCTGGATTTCTCCAAGATCCACTTTTTCCGGGAGCAGTTTTCGCAACCAGGAAGGAGTGGAGAGCTTCCCATCGTCGGCAATGTTTGCCGATCCGAACCGGCCAAAATCGCCTTTTTCACGGTCGCCGGAAAACTCAAGATTCATCCGGTTGGCCGTGGTATCGGGAATTTGCCAGGCCTCGTTTGCCACTCCGTCAAACCTGGCCCGCAGACCATCGATCTCCAGTTTGGCAAAACCGGCGTCTTCGTATCCCCGAGCCTCAAATCCATCAACATAGACCTCCGAGTTCTTCCACTCCAGCGACGCAAAATCGACTTCAGATTTGAGCACCGTGGCGGACGTTTTTTTCGCCCAGTTCCGAAATCCATCTCCCTTCAGCCAGGAGTTCAAGCTGGTCCGGGCAATGATCAGTCCAATGAACAGCATCAACAAGAGCGATGCGCCGACAATCAATACCCACTTCAGCGGATTGCCCTTTTTTCCGCTGCTGCCGCCCCGCCGTTTCGGTCGCCGACGCTGCGAAGATCGCCGTCGGGGACGGGGAGACTTTTCGGACTCGCTCATGCTCCGTATCTACCGGAAAACATGGCTCCCCGCAATTCGAATCACCTGCTCCGGAAAATCAGCTGGGCTCAATCTCGGTCAGTTCTTTCGTAACCTCTTTCTCTGACCGCTCAGAAATTTCACGTGCCATCTGCATCATTTCATCCTGGCTCACTCCCATTTTCCACTCACCGCACCAACTGTCCCAAAGGACTGACGGCCAGGCTGCTTTTCCCGGATTTGCCGGGGCATTGCGACGACATTCCCCGAAATGAGTTTCGGTTCTCGATCTCCCCTCGAACCGGAAATACTGACAGGTCCGGCAGGAAGACTCCTCCATAGTCATCAGGGGCAAAGCCTGAGGATCCGCAGCAAAATCTTCGTCGGTCCAGCCCATAGCCGTCTTCTCTAAATCCGATGGGAGAGCAATCGCCGCTGCGGAAGGCTGATGATGAGTTTCCACAGGTCCGGTTGCTTCGGGCTTCGGTTCTGGAATCTCCGCTTTCGGCTCCGGCAGATCGGGAAAATTTGACTCCTGTTCCGGCTCTGGCTCGTCTGGCTGAATATCGGATTCCAGGTCGAATTCTGAATCCATCGCACGGATTCCCGGAGGTGAAAATTCTGCTGCTTCCCGACCGGCAGAGAACGGTTCTTTGGGAGACGAATCTGTTGCAATAATTTCGGCATCCTGAACCAAGGAATCCAGAGTGGCTGGCTTAAAACCAGTGATTCTGGTTTCTTCCAAGTCTGCTTCCAATTCCGCTGACGGAGAGTTATCCGGCATCGGAAGCGGATCGGGTAATTTCGACGTCTCATTGATCGATTGACCGGCCAACGAATCCCGTTGCGCAGATTCTACCGCTGGAGCGGCAGTTGGCTCCGGAGGATTTTCCGTGGGAACAGCCAACGCGGGTGATTCCTGTTCCTGAATTTCAAGTTCAATGGGTGCGGCAGAAAATGGATTTTCCATAATTATTAATATTATCATAATCTAAACGCAAAAGCTGAGCCAGACAATCGGAATTCCATTTCACCTCTGTTCCACGACTCAACAGGGTTGGTTCGCCGAACCTACCCGGTTCATTCGATTTTCCGGTCTTCAGCAGCCGTCCGCTTTTTCGCCGTCTTTTTTCTCTGCCGGGGGCTCAACTTCGACGGCCCAATAGATCGCGTTTCTTAACAGGATCCGGAAATCCGTGATGTTGAAATCGTAGGGATGACCGAGCGAGGTGTAGAAAACACGGCCGCCACCGGGACTCGTGTGGGTCCAGGCAACCGGTTCGCCTTCTTTCAGCCCGTACCCGGTCCCGTTCATCAAAACCGTCGTGCCTTTTTCCAGGGGCCGAACTTTGTAAAGCGAGCCGAAGGTCTGAACCCGCCGGTTGCTGACACCTTTCAAAATCGGGTGGTCCTCCTGATTTCCAGCCGCCTGAGCAAAGGTGGTGACGTTGTTGGGATGATGACCGTGATAGTTTCCTCCCAGCACCGTAGAATCAAAATCACGCCATTCATCGCCGGATTTCGGCTGCTCTTTCTGATTCTGGTGAAACGAATGACTCGCCGTTCGAATCCCGACGAGCGGTTTGCCTGCCGCGATGTGCTCGCGGAATAAATTGAGCTGTTCTTTGGATGGATTTCTCCGTCGGACCGAAAGCAGGACAAGGTCGGCATCTTTCAGAATTTCGAGGCCCGGAAAGTGGTTTTTATCTTCTACTTCGGCATAGACCAGGCTGATTTTGAAATCTTTGCCCAGCTCCTCGATGGCGAAGTTCGGCAGCGTGTCTGCGGTTTTGTATTCGCGCTCGGCCATGACCATAACGATGTGTTTCCGCTGATCGCCGGGGAATTTGTAGGGCGCGTCATCGCCGAGAATCTGATTGCTGGTGATCGTCGGGCACCAGTGCCGCTCAATGTGCTCGAACACCAAATCGTTTCCGGTGAAGTGATTTACGAAAGGTTCCTCACGCGGGTTGTACATCGTATCCGTCAGATCCCGCATCAGCACGACGTTCTGGCCTGCCGCGACCATCTGGCGAATCCCGAACGGCCGCCCGAGCACGCACATATTGGTGTGGACACCCATCAGGATCACGTTCTCGATCCCACGCTCTTTCATCAGGTAATACGCCTCAGTCGAATCCGTAATGGCGTCTTTCGACTGGTCGATTTCGAGAGTGTCGATTTGTTTCGAATAAAAGCGCTTTCGCTCGCGGAGCTTGCCCTCGTCGTCGCAGGGCTGATCGACCTTCACAGGCATCGGTGCTTCTTTCGATGGGTCGAGGTAACACCAGCTTTTCAACAGAATTTTCGCCTCCACTTTTGGCGCTGCCTGGGCCCGTTTCCGGGCTTCGGTGCCCTCATAAACATTCATGCAACCGCTGGGGCAGTGGATGATTAACACGCCCTCGGCCCGGGCTTTCTTGATGACCTCATTCATCCGTGGTGCCATTTCCCCAACCCGCCGGGCCGCGTTCCGGCAATAGTGATCGTCCCACATATCGCAAATCACGATGCAGGTTTTTGCCGCATCCCAGGTACCCAGCTTGATGATCGAGTGAAATTTTCCGGAGCCATCCCCGGTTTCAGTTTGAGTGCGAAAGCGGAAGTCGAGTTCGGCTGCGGAAAGAGGCAGGACAACCGCGAGAAAAAGGAGAAGACCGAATATCTGTTTCATAAGGTTGGAATCTGTTGGTTACTGACTGAGCCACGTAAAATCCTCATCCCCTGCCGTCCCTTTCACGGCCCGGAGCTTTTCTTTCGGGATCGACATCGTCAGGCCCATCATGTCGATGTATTTCACCGCGCCGGGAATGAAATTCGGATCGCGATAGCTCGTAATATTTCGAAACCGAAATTCCGATCCGTCGACCAGGGTTTTGGAAACATCATCCCCTGCCCGCAGGGCAGCAGCCAGCACAACCGGCCCGGCTCCTTCGGTGCCGATTAATACAATTTCCGCGTCGGGAAACTTCGCTCGATTCTTTTCGATTTGATCGAGGATTCCGTGGACCCGGCGGGCAAAAATCGAGTGGTTGTAGCCATGGGTGTAGCCGGCGTATTCCCGCTTATTCGCCACGGTCGGGGTTTCCTTGATACCATGGGCGAACAAATCCAGGCCAACCAGGCGGGTCGAATCAGTCGCCAGCTTCTCCGCCTCGTCGTTCCCGATGATGTCGCGACCCGTTTTCCCCGCCGTCCATAATATTACCCGCTCGCATTTCCCGTTCGGTTCAGCAGCAGAAATCTCGACCTCCGATTTCTGTCCCTCGACCGGCTCGCCAATCATAATTCTCCAGGCCGTCCGGATTACTTTCGAGCGCTCGTCCGGCCCCATTTTTCCAAGCGTAGAACGCGTGTCATTCGCCAGCCAGCCCGTCAATTTCCGCTCAAAATCGTCGCCGCCCTCCGGCCGGGGATGCTCGTCGTTGTATACCGCGTGTTCCTCCGCTGTCAGCGATTTGAAATCCGTTTCCACGACTTCGTCATCGTTCAATCCGAGCTCGAGATGCTTGTTGAACCAGCGATACATCAGATCGCGCGTCACGAAATTGTAATTGTGTTTGAAGTGCAGCAGGTCGCCGCACATCACGTTCTCCGGCTTGCCGTACATCGTGTAGAGCTTTTTCAGTTCGGGAAAACCCTTGCCTTCAACCAGCATTTCCTTTGTCCAATCATCCGCCGCCGTCATGCCCTGCGGATTCGGAGCAAAAAGCGCGGTCAGCTCCACATTCCCTGTCCCGATTCGGAGCAGGCTGGCATTTTCACAGGTGCAACCGCCCTGCATCGAGCTGCTCACCATCCCGTTCGGAAATGCCGCCACCGGCCGCGGATCAATCGCGCAAACCATGATCGTCTGCGTGCCGCCGCCGCTTCCGCCCGTCACCGCGAGCCGCTTCGGGTCGACCTCCGGCAGGCTCTCCAGAAAATCGAGCGCACGAATTGAGTTCCATGTCTGAAGACCGAAAATCGACTGCAAATGCAGTTCTGCCTGCGCGCTGTAGAGCCCCCAGCTTTTGCTGCCTTCAAATTCCGGGCGCTGTTTGGCGAAGCGGTGACCCAACTGATAGGAAAGCTGCTGGTTATCCGCGTAGCCGATCATGTCATAGAGAAAAACGATGCAACCGAGCCGGGCAAGCGTCGCACAGCGCGCCACTTTCGGAAACCGGCCCGAGTCCTCGAACTTCTCGTCCCCGATTTCGATCCGCTTCAAAATGCCATCTTTCCCATGATCCTGCAGTCGCCCACCGTGGCCGTGAGGAGACAGAACAGCCGGCAGTTTCGCACCCGTTTTCGCACCGGCCGGGCGGAACAGCAGGCCCGTAACATGAAAACCGGGCACGCTCTCAAAATACACTTTCTCGACGGTGAATCCGGGGCGCTCGACTTTTCCGTGAATGACGGCGTTCAGCGGCGTGCGTTCCGGCTCCGGATAAATTCCGTTCGCCACGCGAATCCGCAGCCGCAATTCCTCCGCCCGCTTTTCCCAATCTTCGATCGATTCGGGGACATGAAACGGGAAGAATCCGTTCAGGTCTTTCAGCGGTTGTCCGATGGAGTGCTCCTGGGAAAGAGTCGCGGAAGCGAACAGCGCAAACACAGCGCACATCAAAATTCTCATGGCCGTGGTTCTATCAAAATTCGACCCGTTCCGCGACGGCAAGCCGTTCCCGCATCGCGCCAGAAAACGAAAAAACGAACCAACAGGGTTGGTTCATCGAACAGACCCTGTTGGTTCGTTTCGGAAGAATTTCGTGTTACCCCTTGTCCGGGCCTTTTGCTTTTCCTTTCCCTTTGTCTGACTGAGGGGCTTTGGCGGGCGATTTACTCTTTCCCTTTCCTTTTCCATTCCCGTCGCCGGACTTCGCTTTGCCTTTGTCGGGATTGCCTTTCGGTTCGGCTTTCCCTTTTTCGGCCTTGGCCGGCGGAGCAGCTTTGGGAGCTTCACCTTTGGCTCCTTTTTCAGGAAAGGGCACCGGTTCCGGTTCGGGCTCCGGTGCTTTCACGACCGGAGGTTCTCCGACGCTGAGCAATTCAATTTTCTGTTCAGCCATCGGAACGAACGGATTTCCGGGATGCTGAATATAGGAATCTTCGTAATGCTGCCGGGCAGCTTCCTGATCCCCGTCTGCCAGGGCCGCATCACCCAGCCGAATACGGGCCAACGGCGAAAGATCGCCGTCTTCGGTTGCCGCGAGGATCTGCTCAAAATATTGCTTCGCTGCGGCTGTATCACCGGCTTCGAGGTTCAACATCCCGAGAACCAGCAAGCCCTGGGGATATCGGGGATGATTCTTTTTGCTGTCGACGAAACTGAGCAGAGTGGTTTTAGCGTCACCGGGTTTCCCCTGATCGATTTGGAGATCCGCTTTCGCCAGGAGAGCGTTCCCAGCAACAATCGAGCCGGAATACATCCCGGCGACTTTATCGAGTTCCTCGACCTTTCCGGAAGCGACGGCGCTGAAATACGCCTGGGAAGCCTCTTCGTGGTTGGATTGAACGACCTGTTTCCAGACGAGATATACGCAAAGGCCAACAGCGAGGGCGAGAACGACTACCAGGATTCGCACCTTGTTTTCTTCCAGCGCGGCGATGGCTTCGCTGGCGTGACTTTCCGCCAGGGCTTCCTCGGCTGACCGGCCTTCAGTCACCGGGTCGCCTTCAGGGGCTTTCTTAGAGTGGGGTTTGTGCTTTTTCGCCATGGTGTGTTTTGAAAAAAGAAAAGTGCCGCTCCGCGAATTCCTTCGGAAGCGGCACAAATTGTAGCGTCAAATCGCGATTTGTCAGGCGCCAACCTTCGCCCGCGCATCATCGGCGAGCGGAGTGGAAAGATACCGTTCGCCGGTCGAACAGGCGATCGTCACTATGATCTTCCCTTCGTTGCCGGGCCGTTTCGCGAGTTCCAGGGCAGCACAGACGTTCGCTCCCGTGCTGATCCCGACGAGGATCCCCTCCTCGGCACAGATCCGGCGCGCCATGGCAAAGGCATCGTCGTTACTGACTTTGATACATTCGGTAATCTGATTACCGCCATCCGGGCCCTTCAAATGCAGGTTATCCGGAACAAATCCGGCGCCAGTTCCCTGGATCTTGTGGGGTCCGGGCGTGAGTTCCTCACCCGCCAGTGTCTGGGAAATGACCGGCGAATCCGTTGGTTCAACCGTCACCACTTCCACCGAATCTTTCTTCTGTTTCAAAACCTCGACACAACCGGTCGCTGTTCCTCCTGTGCCAACGGCAGCAACAACGATATCGACCTCGCCGTTGGTATCCTCCCAGATTTCCTCCGCCGTCGTCCGACGGTGAACTTCCGGATTGGCCGGGTTACAAAACTGCTGCGGGATCCAGGAATTTGGCGTTTCAGCAGCCAACTCCTCTGCCTTGGCTATCGCGCCTTTCATTCCCTTCGGACCTTCGGTCAGAACCAAATCAGCTCCGAGCATCGCAAGCAGCGTGCGGCGTTCCAGCGACATGGTTTCCGGCATCGTCAGGACCAGTTTGTAGCCTTTCGCGGCGCACACAAAAGCGAGCGCGATGCCCGTGTTTCCACTGGTCGGTTCGATGATCACTGTGTCTTCATTCACGAGACCGTCGCGTTCGGCTGCCTCGATCATTGCCATCCCGATCCGGTCTTTCACCGAGCCAAGAGGATTAAAAAATTCGCATTTTAAAGCAATCGTGGCGTCAACGCCATCGGTCACTTTGTTCAGTTTGACGAGCGGCGTGTTACCGACGGTTTCCACGATGTTGTTGTAAATTTTTCCGTGTGCCATGATTCAAGTTCGTTTGTTTTCGGGTAAACTTCAGGTATAGGCGGGAAATCCTTCGGGGCAAAGTCAATTTCCCGCCAAAATTTTTTGGTAATTTGGGACTTGCGCAAATCTGATGCCGTTTTATAGCGATTGTGAATCCAATCGATTCCCACCTCTCCACCCCTCCCTGTAACCCTCTTAAACCGAGCTACCGATGTCCGACGTCATCCCTGAGGAAGAAATTGAAACCTGGTTGAAAAAGGCTCCCGAATGGGAACACGAAGGCAAAGAAATATTCCGTGTCGTCGAATTCGACGAGTTCATGGAAGGCATTGATTTTATCGACGCCGTCGCCGAAATCGCCGAGGAAGCCGGGCACCATCCCGATATCGATATTCGCTGGTGCACCATCACGCTGCACCTCACCACCCATGATCAGGGCGGCCTCACCGAAGCCGATTTCGAATTGGCGAAGCGGATCGACACGCTGATTGACTGATTCTTCAGCGCCTTCGCGGGTTCCAGATCGGGTCGATCATTTGCGCGTTCCATCGCCCCCACTCCGCTTTCAGTTCAGCGAGTTTTTCCGGATTTTCTTCGGCGCGATTCTTCGTTTCGGAAACATCCACCGCCAGGTTGTACAATTCCCATTCCGGATCTTTGCCCCGTGTTGGATTACGCAGGATTTTCCATTCGCCGGATCGGAGAGCCGCTTTCGGACCGATTCGCCAGAAAAGAGTCTCGTGGGGACGTTCGTTCGTCTCACGTTCGCCAGTGAGAAAGGGAAGTAAGTTCACGCCGTCGAATTTCTTTTTCCCGGCCGGATTTGCACCGGACATTGCCACCGCGGTGCCAAAAAGATCCAGCGACCAGACAGGGTAATCAAACTTGCCGCCCGTCGGAATTTTTCCCTTCCATTGCATCAAAAACGGCACCCGCAAGCCACCTTCGTAGACACTCCCTTTGCCGTCGCGGAGCGGAAGATTGCTGGAAGTCAGCTCGCGCGTCGGACCGCCGTTATCGGACAGGAATACAATCAACGTGTTTTCCTCGACGCCCTTTTCCCGAAGCTTCGCCAGAATTTCGCCCACGCTGTCATCGAGATTCGAGAGCATCGCGGCGAATATCCGGCGCTGTATATCTTCGATGTGCTCGAACTTTTCCATGTACGCATCGGCACCCTGGAGCGGGCTGTGGACCGCGCTGTAGGGCACGTAGAGGAAAAATGGTTTGTCGGCGTTTCGATCGATGAAATCGACTGACTCCCGCGTAATGGCGTCGGTGAAATACTCCTTCTCCTCGACCGGTTGGCCGGCCCGGTAGATCGGATTGTCGGCGTCGTAATCCGGCTCGGTGTTTCCCATGTGAGTCGTGTAGATCAGCTTCCCGTCCTCTGAAATCCAGCGGCCGGTCGTCGCCCCGCCGGGCAGAACTTTTCTCCGCAGCCACGTCGTAGTACCTTGGTACGGCGGCGGGACGAAGTAGTGGCCCTCGTGCATGAAACCGAAAAATTCGTCGAACCCGCGCCGGATCGGATTGTATTTGGCCGTTCCGCCGAGATGCCATTTCCCGAACATGCCCGTGACATATCCGGCATTCACGAGTTCATCGGCGATCGTCTTTTCTCCGACCGGTAAACCCGCTTCCGGATCCTCGTTCGCCGCTCCGATCGGATTGAATTCATAACCAAATCGTGTTTGATATCGCCCTGTCATGAATCCTGCACGGGACGCGCTGCAAAAGGGAGCCGTCACATAGCCCTGCGTGAATCGCACTCCGTTTTTCGCAATTGAATCGATGTGTGGCGTCGGGATCTCGGGATTTCCCTGGCAGCCCAATTCGCCGTATCCCAGGTCATCGGCCACAAGCAGAACAAAATTCGGTTTTTTTTCCTGCGCGGAAGCACTGCCGAGCGAAAAAATAAGCGATAGCAGGCCGGTCAAAATCTGTTTCATTTTCGCAGTTTGGCCAAGCCTCCGGACCTTTCCAAGCCGCATTTTCGAACGAACAGGGTTGACTCGGTGAACGAACCCTGTTGTAACGTCAGGGTGACGAATTCATCTGCCGAAACCGTCACCCTCCAACTCTTTTGTCCCCTTCAAACGGCTCGAAATTCTCTGTATCGATCGTCATGCCCGCCCAAAATGCGGAAGCGACGATCGGCCTGGCAATTCAGAGTTGCCTTTCCCAGACCCTTCACGATTTCGAGATGGTGCTGGTG
>JABDJT010000531.1 GCA_013003335.1 Verrucomicrobiales bacterium
GGACAATGCAGTTTTACTACAACAAGTCAGCCGATTACAAAATCCCGGTGGCCTCCACCCAGAAATTGCTGACCGCCGTTTTGATCTGCCAGGCCGGTGGGCTCGATGAAGAACTGGTCATTCCGAAAGAAGTTTACAGCGTCGAGCCGACTGTGGTCGGCGTAAAGCCCGGGGAAAAATACACCCGCCGCCAGATTTTGACCGGCCTGCTGGTCCGAAGCGGAAACGATCTTGCTGCCACCCTCGCGATCGACAATGCCGGTTCAGTCGAGGCTTTCGCTGAGAAAATGAATCTCTACGCCAAGGCGCTCGGGATGGAGAATTCCAATTTCAAAAATCCCCACGGTCTCCCCGCCGAAGGCCAGTATTCCACCGCCCGCGACATCGCCCTGGCCGCCTTTGAAGCTTATCAGATCCCCGATATTCGCGAGATCGTGAAACTCAGGAAATACGATTTCGTGTTCAACAGCGGCAAGGTCTACGAACTTTACAACACCAACAAAGTCTTGAGCAGCATGGATTCCTGCAACGGTATGAAGACCGGTTTCACCTACGCCGCCGGAAACTGTCTCGTCAGTTCTGCATCGGAAAACGGGCAGGACCGGATCGCGGTCGTACTGAAAAGTTATCGCCCCGCTGTCTACACCGATTCCCAGAAATTACTTGAATGGGCTCTCGCTCTCGAAATCGAAAAGCCGGAAGTAGAGGGAGAAGAAGAGCCGGAGGCTGGCGGCGAAAGCGCGTCAGCAGCCAACGAAACGAAGCCGACGCACGCTGAAACGGTGGCGTTGCGTTGAAGGGCGAAACGAACAAACAGGGTTGATTCGTTTTTCTTATGTCCGGCCCATCCGAATCCCGCAACCGGGGCGTCCAGCCACTCCACGAAATCCTGGAAGAGCTGGGCCTGTCAAATGCCGACCTCGTTTCCGCCAGCACCGAGCAGCTCACCCACAAGCAGGTGCAGAAAGCCCGCAAAGGCCGACAGATCACGGAGAATATTCAGCGGAAAATTGCCGCCGCATTAAACGCGGCGACGGGCGCTGACAGGAAATACCAGCCGGCGGATTTGTTCGATTATTGAGGAGAACCGGCTCCATCTCCCCTTCACTCCCCAAACATCGGATCATCCGCTTCCCCTCCGCTCAGCAAATAAGCCAGCAGATCGAGAATGTCGTCCTTGCTCATCGTGTTGAGCAAGCCCGGCGGCATCATGGACACCTTGCTGTCTTCCATTTTGCGGAGCAGTTTCCGATCGACTTTGGTGGTGGCGGACGGGTCCTGCATGTTGGTGTTCACGGTGATGCTGTCGCCGCTGAGATTCATGATGCGACCACTGACGACGCTTCCGTCGTTCATTGTGAAAATCATACTGCCGTATTGATCGGAGATTTCCTTGTTCGGATCGGTGATGGATTCGAGGAGGTCGCGAGGGCTGAATTTTCCGGCGACAGCGGTCAGGTCCGGCCCGATCGCGCCGCCCTGCTGCTTGAATCGGTGACAGGCAAAACAGGTGCCGGCTCCGAACATCTTGCGGCCGTTTTCAAAATCGCGATTGCTCTCGAGCCCGACGTTGATGACGTCGTCGAGGTCAGCCACGGTCCAGTTTTTCACAAAAGGACGCGGTTCGAAGGTGTAGGCGGGTGAGGTCTCCGGCTTCTTATTGATGATTTCCGCGAGCGCCTTTTTGTCCGCCTCGGGCGTATTTTCCAGGGCGGTTTTCTTCATGTTTTCGACGAACAGCGAAAAGCTCGGTCCGCCTTTGTATCCGGCCGCCCGGGCGAACCACTCGAAAAATTCCCCACGCAATTCGCGAGTCCAGCCTTCTTTCAAATGCCGAAGTGATTTGGCGTAGGCGAGTTGCTCCTCCTGTGAAGGTGCAGCTTTCAGCAGGCTAATTCCTTGCTCGGCGACGGGAGCCCGGGCGTATACAAGCAGCTCGAGCAACTCAATATTCACTTCGGGCGATTTCGCGGGGAGATGCTCCATGAACCGCGCCGCGATGCGCTGGCGGGTTGCTTCATCAGGCGCACCCATACGGGTAACCGCGAGGGCGTAGGCGCGGATCAGATCGGTTTTCTGCGTGCTGGAAAGGCTGCCCCACTCTACCGCGTCGAGGCGGCCGAGGATCTTCGGCTGGAGCGATTTGTCGCCGTGCCGGGCCAGGGCGATCAGGCCGTTGATGGCGGCGATGGCGCTATCGGTCGACACGATTTTTTCCTGCCACGCGGATACCGGCTGATGCTCGAGGGCGATTCGCGCGGCGTAGCGCAGGGCGCGGTGCGGCGAATCGAGATGCTGGATCGCCAGCGTGATGCCGCCGGGATTCAGCTCTTTTTTCCCGTGAAGCTGCTCCAGAACCCGCCGCTGCGAAGTCGCGGCGTTCATGCCCCGTCGCTTTTTCTCCTGACCGACTGGCTCGTCGCCCTCGTAGGTCACCCGATACAAGCCCGATTGGACACGACGCCCGCCGATTGCGATGTACATCGCGCCGTCGTGCGGATTGATCAGAAGGTCCGTCAGCGGAAGCGGCTGGGCGGACATAAATTCCTCGAACGTCGCCGTGTAACTCGCCCCATCCGGCTTTAGATGCACCGCGAAAAGCTTGCCGTAGCTCCAGTCCGCTGCGTAAAAGGCATCCTGGTATTTCTGCGGAAAATTCGCGCCGTACCCGAAGGTCACACCGGTCGGCGAACCCGGGCCGATATCGACGACCGCGCCGACGGAATCGGGATAATAGGCCGGCCATTTTCCGCCGCCATTCCGCCAGCCGAACTCCGCGCCGCTGACGACATGATTGATCCGCGTCGGCCGATACCACGGGGTATTCATGTCCCATTCCATATCCGCGTCGTAGGTGAAAAGCTCTCCCTCGCGGTTGAACGCCGCATCAAACTGATTTCGAAAACCGGTCGCGATCAGCTCCCATTCTCTGCCGTCCGGATCCGTCTTCGCAATCCACCCCCCCGGAGCCGGCGTGCCTTTCATGAATCCGCGGCCAATGGGGCGTTCCAGCAGCAAATCCTCATCCCAAACCTGCGGGACGCGGCTGCTGGCGAACTCAGTGACGGGCGTCTGGTTCCCGACCACGATGTAGAGCGATTTTCCATCCGGCCCCAACACGACGGAATGCGGTCCGTGTTCGCCGCCGACTTCCTCGAATTTTCGGAGCAGTTCTTTCTTGTCGAATTTGTCGTCGCCGTCCGTATCAGTCATGCGATACAGCCCGCGGCCGCCGTGTTCCTTCACATTCAGCACTGCGTATAGCGCGTCGAAAGCATACAGGAGCCCGTGCGCACCGCCGATATCCAGCTCGATTTTCTCGACCTCATCCTTCGTAAGCGCCTTGTTTTTGCCGGGGATTTTGAAGCGATAGAGCGCCCCGTACTGATCCGAAACGATCATCCGGTTCTTATCGTCGATCGTCATCGCGACCCACGATCCCTGCTCCGCTTTCGGCACGGAATACAACAACTCGGCTTTGAAACCGGGCAGCAACTTGATGTCTGCCGGATCCGTTGCAGTCGGCGTTCGCAGATCCATCGACCGCGCCAGGGCCGCGGCGTTGAATTCAGCCCACGGCCCGCCGCCGAGCCTCGCGAGCACCTTCGAGTCGCCCCATTTCGACGCCTTCGGTTTGAAACCTGGAGCGTTCCAGCCTTTCTCTGCGCGATTGGTCGACTGCCACGTCGCGTCCGATCCGAGCATCGTTTTTTTCCCGTCGATCCCCGTGACTTCGATCCCCGCCAGCAGCGCGCCCGGCCCGCCGTCGTTCTGCACCTGGATCGCCAGCAAATTCGGTTCCCCCTTTTTCACCCGGTCGGTGATGTTCTCCACGAAGGGCCTGTTCCACGTCTCATTCCGCAATCGCCCGCCCCGTTGGCCATTCAGCGTCGCGTCGGCCTTGTTATCCGCAGCGAGGATCAGGATGACCTGCTTCGCATCCTCCGGCACTTCGAACGATTTCCGAAAAAACGCTGTTTCTTTTCCCTTCGCCTGCTCCGTCGGCCAAATCCAGGCCGGCTCCCCGGCGAAGGCGTTCGTAAATAAAATCGGGAGGCACAGAATCGCGGCAAGGATCAGTCGTTTCATAATCAATGGGCGAAAAATCAATCACCGCCTGTCCATCACGGCAACTCGCATTTCCGGGCCGGGAACCGGCTCCACCAGGTGACCCGAATACGAACCAACAAGGTATGTTCGACGAACAGACCCTGTTCGATCGAAATCGCTCGCAAAGTTGCACGAATCAGGCGTCGGGCTGGTCGGGAGTTCCCTTCGTTGCCGGATCGGGTGCAGGAGCCTTCGCTTTGCCCTTACCATTTTCCGCTTTCGGGGTCGTCGGGGCGTTCGATTTGGGGGCGGGCTCTTTCGCCTTTCCCTTCGCTTCCGCCTTCGGAGCCGGTGCGGCTTTTTTCGGAGCCGCGTCTGCTTTCGCGGGAGCAGGCTCCGCCTTCGCTTTTTCGCTCGCTTTCCCGGCTCCGCCTTTTCCGGCAGGCTCGGTTTCACCCATCAGCGCGCTTTTCGCCGGCTGAATCCATTCCTCGAGTTTCTGAAACAACCCAAATTGCAGGGCCAGGAAAATCAAAGCGCCCAGTGCAATCAACTTTAAAATATCCATCCAGAACCGGCTTTGCAGGTTCGGCGTCCGGTTTTTCATCTCGGTGACCTCGGATTCGAGACGATCGATCTTGGTGGTGAGATTGTCGATCTTGCTGACAATTTCAGGACTCAACGCGGTCTCGATCGGCGGGATCGGCTGGGTTGGGTCGGCGGCGAGCAGGGCAGCTGCAGCAATCGGCGAAATCGGCTCGGTCGGCGGCCGGCGCACGTCGTCGACCACCACTTCTGCGGCTTTTTTCCGCGCTTCCTCCTCGGCCATCGCGGTGGCGAGTCGCTGGGCCGCTTTCAACTCCTCGTAGGATCGCAAAATCAACGGCTCGAGATCTTCGAATTCGACCGGCTTGGAAAGAAAATGCGACGCCTGCAAATCGGGCGTGCCGAGTTTTTCGAATTCCTCGCGCAATTGATCGCTCGGGTAACCGGTGATCATCAGCACGCTGAGCGGACGCGGAGTTTTGTCGTTCAGGCGGCGGAGGACATCGATGCCGTTCATCCCGGGCATCTGGTAATCGAGTGTCACGATCTCAATCGATTCTTCCTTTTCGATCAAGTCGAGAGCTTCGGCCCCGCTCTTGGCGGTGAACACGTTTTCGAATCCGACGTATTCTTTCAGAAAGGTCTTCAGCCCCAGTTGAAACGCCGGATCTTCATCGACCACGAGAATCCCCACGCCATTGAGCGAAGCGGGAGAGTTATGATATTCGGGGGCGGGTTCAACGTTGGGCAGGCTCACGCTCATTGGGCAGGAAAAAAAGGGTTATCTATTTAGGACAGGAATTACAAAAAAGGCAAGGAAGCTATTCAAAATTGAGTTCTCGAAATTACGGAATTTCCCCTCAGGCGTGTAAAAGCCGGCGATTTCATTAATTTATTGCTACAGAATCCGCGACATTTTGCAAAAACTGACAAGATCTTTCAGTAGCCATAACGATTCTTTGATGGCACTTTTTGAGGATGAAAATTTCTCTGATTTTTCTGGCGGTTGGACTGGCTTTCTTCTCTCCGCATTACACTGTCGCTCAGGACACTAAATCTCCGGCCCCGAAAATCGCCGTTGTAGACCTCATGAAGGTTTTTGAGGCCCATCCCGAGACAAAATTGGCAACCGACGAGTTGACCAAGGACCGCGAAGCCATGCGGGATGAATTCAAGGAAAAGTCGAATTCGCTGAAAGAGGTTTTGCAAAAACACCAGGAATTGATCCGCGCTTCGAAGCGGGAAGCGGCCGCCGAAAAACTGAAGGAGGCCAACGAACTGGAAAAAGCCATCGCCACCCTTCGCACGACCCAGCAGCGGGATTTGGAGGAAAAATTCCGCCGCGCCAAAGCGAAAATTCTCGCTGCGATTTCGAAGTCGGTACAGGAATACAACGCTGACGGGAAATACGCCGTGATTCTCGATTCGTCCTCGAAATCCTCGAACGGCCTTCCGCAGGTCATTCACGCTCCGGGCGCGGAGGACATCACCGACGCCATCATCGCGAAGGTGAAAGAAGCGAAATCCGAGTGAGCGCTGCCGTCACATTGCCGGTCGACCGGCTCCCCGAATTGTGGCCGAACCGGTTTCACGATTCCGAATTTCGACTTGGCGCCCTGCTGCACTCGGCCTCTGTCACGGCTGATCTCACGCCGACGCTTTCCGTCCTCGAATCGATGGCGGAGGAAAGCGTGTTCCGCCTCTCCGCGTTGTTCGGTCCGCAGCACGGATTTGAAAGTACGACCCAGGACAACATGGTCGAGTGGTCCGGTTTCCGGCACGCGCGGCTCGGCGTTCCCGTCTTCAGCCTTTACGGCGAGCACCGCGAGCTGACGCCCGAAATGCTGGCCGAAATCGACGGGCTGTTCGTCGATCTCGTCGATGTCGGGGCGCGGTATTACACCTTCATCTGGACGCTGCTTTTGTCGATGAAGGCCTGCGCCGCAGCCGGCAAACCGGTCATCGTGGCCGATCGCCCGAACCCGATCAACGGCGTCACGACCGAAGGCTGGCCGCAGCGTGAAGACCACCTCTCGTTCGTCGGCCTGCATCCGATTTTGCAACGCCACGCGAAAACGATCGGCGAACTCGCAGAGCAATTTCGCGACGAGTTGTTCCCCGAAATCGACCTGACCGTCCTGCCGATGACAGGCTGGGATCGGGCGATGTTTTTTGATGAAACCGGCCTTCCGTGGGTCATGCCCTCGCCCAACATGC
>JABDJT010000575.1 GCA_013003335.1 Verrucomicrobiales bacterium
GATCAGGGTGTTGTCGCTGCTCCGACCGCGCACCCCTTTCGGAGCGTCGAGCTTGTAATTCCGCTTCAGTTTCACATCAGCGATGTCTTCAACGATGTCGACGAGTTGATTGATCGACACCATCTCGGCCGAACCGAGGTTCAGCGGCTCCACGTTTTCGCCGTGGGTGAAAAGCTGGATGCCGTGGACACAGTCGTCGATCCACATGAACGAACGCGTTTGCTCGCCGTCGCCCCAGATTTCAATTTCGTGATTTCCGGAAAGCTTCGCCTCAATCACTTTGCGTGCGATCGCCGCAGGAGCTTTTTCCCGGCCACCATCATACGTGCCGTGGGGCCCGTAAACGTTGTGAAAACGGGCGACCCGCGTTTCGAGGCCGTAATCTTCGCGAAAATGGCGGCACATCCGCTCGCTGAAAAGTTTCTCCCAGCCGTAGCCGTCTTCCGGCATCGCGGGGTAGGCATCCGCTTCCTTCAAACCGGGGTTTTCCACCGTGGTCTGCTTGTCCGCGGCATAGACACAAGCGGATGAAGCATAGAAAAACCGCTGGGTGCCATTTTCAACCGCTGCCTCAAGCAGGTGAGTGTTGATGAGCACGCTGAGCATGCAAAGGGCCTTGTTGTTTTCGATAAAACCCATTCCGCCCATGTCGGCCGCGAGATTGTAGACCAGATCACAACCGGCCACCGCCTGTTTGCAGGAATCAAGTCGCTGCAAATCCAGAACTCGGTTTTCCACGTCGGGAAACCGCTGATACCACTCGGTCATGGGCTTGATGTCGACCGCCCGGATATGGCGAATGCCCAGTTGGCGGAGTTCGGCCACGAGATGACCACCGATAAAACCGCCGGCACCGGCGACGAGAACAGATTGATTTGGATTCATAAAAGGTTGGAAATTGAAGAATCAGAATTTCGCTAAAAACCATAACATTTTTCAACCGTTAGGCCAAAACAAAATTTTGGAATTTTTGATAATTAAGAAGTATAAATGAAATAGCGAATCCGAACCAACAGGGTCGGTTTGCCGAACAAACCCTGTTGTTTCGTTTTCCACCCCTCAACCTTCTCCCTCATCCCGTGCGTTATCTCACGTTCATCCTGCTCGCTGCCGGTCTGCTGGTGACCGGTATCGTGGCAACCAGCACGTCGATGACCTTTCAGTGGCCCGGCTTCGTGCTGCTGGGAGCGGCAGCGATCGCCTCTATCACGCTCCTGTTTCGCGGACGGCCGCGCGGGGCTTCCCTGGTGTGCCTGCTCACCGCCCTGGTCATGACCGGTTATTTCCTGGGCCGCGCCCTGAATTCCCCGGTGGCTTATTTCGCGCGGGAAGACGCGGCACTCGCCGCGGCTTGCCTGGTGATGTATGGCCTTGTCGCCACGGTTTTTTCGTCGGGCAAATGGAGGACAGCATTGTTTTTCACCCTGCTCCTGCTGGTTGTGGCGAATCTCGGTCTCGCAACCTACCAGCAACTGGTCGATATGGGCCGCTGGGTTTTCGACGGCTACGTGCGCACCTACCCGGATCGAATCGGCGGTGTGTTCAACAATCCCAATCACTTCGCCGCCCTCCTTGCTCTTTCGGCCCCGATTTTTCTCTCGCTCGCTTTTTTCGGGAAAAACCTGCCGGTGACTGTCAGGCTCCTACTCGGATTTTTTGCAATCATGAGCCTGATCGCGATCGGCGCTTCGCGAAGCCGGGGTGGCCTCCTGGCAGCTGCGATTGGCCTGACCGTTTTCGGCATTTTGGCACTGCCCCGGATTTGGCGGCAACTGGACCGGGGAAAATTGCGGGCCGCGTTCGTCGTCACCTTTCTGATCGTGGTTGCCGGGATCGGAACAGTCGGTGCGTTGAATTTTGAATTGGTCAGCCAGCGCTTCGATGATTCCGCATTCAGCCGCTCTTCGGAAACGAACCGCCCGCTGATCTGGAAGGCAGCGCTCGCCCAGAATTCGGAAGACCCGCTCTTCGGAACGGGGAGCCGGACCTACTATTACTATTCGCGGAAGTATCGCTCCGGGCTGATGCATGTGTCCGTCCCGGAGGCTGAATTTGCCCACAACGAATATGTCCAGCTACTGGCCGATTACGGCTGGATCGGCTTGTTTGCGGCCACCCTGTTTGGCCTGACTCACCTGGGGAACGGGATTCAGTTCCTCCGGAGAAAGCGACAGGCTGAACTGAAATCCGGATTTATCAGCGCGACGGGAGACACCGACCTCGCCCTCACCATCGGGGCGGTATCCGGTCTCGCAGCCATTTTGTCTCATGCGTGTTTCGATTTCGTATTGCACGTGCCGATCCTCGCCCTCTTATCCACTCTCCTTTCCGCCATCCTCTCTAGTCCGGGAGCCCTACCCGATGCAGTGCCCACGCCCAAGTCATCCGAGAAACCGGGCGCCTTCCTGGCGTTGTTGGTGCGGGGGATTTGTCCCGGCACGGGAGCGGCGCTCGTGATTTTCGGGGTCGTGTATACGCAAAGCGAGTGGCATTTCGAACTGGCCCGCCTGGCTCATTCGAGCGGCAGTTCCAGCCACGACCAGTTTCACCACCTTCGTGAAGCCCGGAGGCTCGACCCGCAAAATCCATTCGTCCACAATCTGAGCGGGCAGGCACAACTGAGTGAGATCGACGGCTCGATGCCGATTTCGGTACAGGACGCCTATCTTTCTGAAGCCGAAGCCCGGTTCGCCGAAGCTGCCCGGTTGTATCCGCAAAACATCTTTTCCGCCATTTCCTATGCCGAAGTACTCGATTCGGTCAACAAGCCGGAAAAAGCACGCGCCGTTCTCGATAACGCCCGCAAATGGGCGCCGCTCTATGGAAACGTAATGCAGGCCCAGGGCGAACACTGGATTCGGGTCGGAAATCTCGAACTCGCCGAAGCGCATTTCATCGAAGCCCGCGAAGCCGCCGCGTTTCGTGACTGGCGTTCCGCCCTGCGCAGCCTGGAAAAAATCAACAACCTTCGCCGGGTCGCCGTAACTCAGGCCAATGGCGAACTGCCCGATTTTCAACCCGTTGAAGACGGCGAGGGCGAGGTGGCTGATCGCGAAGAGTAGGCGTCCGCCAGGATTTCCAGGGTATGCCGAACCTCCGGCATGTTGACCGGCCCGGCAATTTCCCGCAGATGATGCCGCAGTTGCGTCAGGCAGCCAATATTTCCCGAAACCACGACCCGGGCTGCTGTTTCCAGCACGCGCTCTGCTTTCTGCTGCCCCAGGCTGGCTGCGATTTCCGGGTGATCCAGATTGTAGCTCCCTGCGCTGCCGCAGCAGATTTCGCGGTCGGCAATCTCGCGCACATCCAGGTTTTCGATCGCGCGAAGCAACCCTCTTGGTTCGGCAATCACACCCTGTCCATTCGATAAATGACAGGCATCGTGGTAGGCAACGGCCAGCGGATTCGGCCACGCCGGCGGCGCCGGATCGAGACCGATTTTCGTCAGGAATGCGGAAACGTCCATCACGTTTCCGGCAAAATCGCGGGCTGCCGACTCGTCATCCGTCCCTTCCAGGATCAGCCGTATTCCTGCATTCCTGAACCACAACCCGCCGCCGTGGTCAGGATCGCGTCAAGATCCCCGACTTCCGAATATGCAGCCAGGTTCTGCCGGGCAAAATTCTGCGCCGCTTCCAGGTCGCCGACGTGCCAGGAAAGCGCACCACAACACCCCTGCCCTTCCGGCACGAAAATCTCCACCCCGTTTGCCAGCAACACTTCAATCGCAGCTCGATTGATTTCCGGAGCGAGCACCTGCTGCGCACAACCCGTCAAAAGGGCGACCTGTGCCCGCGGCTCGCGATTTTCGGGGCGGTAATGGGGCGCGATGGATTCGGGCTCCGAAAGCGGTCCGTGCGGGAGCAGTTCGAAAAACGGACGGAAGGATTTCGGCAATAGTTTCGCGAAAGGACGACCGATTTTAGCCAGCTTCGCTCGACGGGAAAACCGATCCGGATCCGTCACCGTCGAGGCAATCAGCTTTCGCCGAAGTTTTTCCAAAAACCCGCGCGGTTTCCGCTCCGCTTCCGCCCGCGCGCGAAACGGACTGATTAAATCACGATACGAAACGCCTGACGGGCAGGCCGGTTCGCAGGCCAGGCAACCGAGACAGCGATCGATGTGAGGCAGCGCGTCTTCCATTTCGAGACTTCCTTCGAGAACCTCTTTCATCAGGATGATTCGCCCGCGTGGCGAATCCATCTCCTGCCCAAGCTCCCGGTATGTCGGGCAGGTCGGCAAACAAAACCCGCAGTGCACGCACGAAGTCACGGCCTCCGTCATCGCCTCACCGTGCGTGCCGAGCTTTTCGGGATGGAGATTGTGCAGCATAAAAAATCAGTCGAAGGTCGGAAATTTGCCGGTCGGGTCGATCGCGACTTTGACGGCCTTTTCAATTTTCGCCCGTGGCTGTGCGCGTCCGACCCAGGGTGAAGGATGATCGCCCGGAGATCGCAAAATCAGGCCCGGGCCGATTTTCGATGCGACTTTTTCGATGAAAGACGGCATAGCCGAAAGGTATAACACGTTTCCTCCGAGTCCGTACATCCGGGGCGGATCAGCCCTTGAGAACATCGGCTCCAAATTCATGATTCGGGACGGCGTAACCGGAAATTTTGCCAGTGCGGCATCCGGATCGGCCCAGCCGAAATCCTGTTGCCGCGACCAGAAAAAATCGGCTTCCTCATCGGGCCAAACCGGGAGTTCTTCGTCAACCGAGTCGATCCCCTTCTGAAGCGCGATACCGTGCCCTGACATCCGGAACGCGACAATTCCACGGTCGGGCTCGAAGGTAATCGCGTCATAAGGTCCGCGACTCAATCTCCCGATCCAATCGACCGCGCTCTCCGTTCCCTCGACCGGGAGCCCCACGGTCATCTCCGCCTCCGGCCTGGGAAATACTTTGAAAGTCAGTTCGACCAGCACGCCGAGTCGTCCGCAGGAGCCGATCAGGAATTTCGGAAAATCGAAACCAGCCGCGTTTTTCACCACTTTTCCGCCGCCGGATACCAGGTTCCCCTCGCCGTCGATGAATTTCACCCCGATCAGGAAATCCCGAATCGGCCCGAATCGGTAGGCTCCCGGGCCGCTCAATCCGGTCGCGACCGTCCCGCCAATTGTCGCGCCTTTGGCAGCCAGCGGCGGATCGAACGGAAGATACTGACGATTTTCAGCCAGGGCGTCTCCGATTTCAGCCAGCGGCGTACCAGTAAGAACGGTGATCGTGAATTCCGACGGGTCATACTCGATGATCCCGCTGAGCGCAGACATCCCGATCCGCGTGAAATCGTCCGGCACATCCTGTTCCGGGCCGGGCTTCGTTCCGTTCCCGACCGGAAGCACGCACGGATTTTCGCGCACGATTTCGAGAAGTTGGGGAATGGTTTCGGGGCTCAGCATCGGTTCTTTCGAATCAACAGGATACGTTTGGCAAACCAACCCTGTTGGGTCGTTCCTTGAATTTTCACTCCCGCGAAATCACGCCCGCCTTTTCGAGCGGGTGCAGCCCTTTTTGAGAAAGCGAAGGCGCTTCGGAGCCGGGGAACATTTTTCCGCGATTTGCAATCTCGAGCGGGTCGAAGGCAGCACGGACCCGCTTCATCGCCGCGATGTCATTTTCGGAAAACTGGTCGGGCAGGAATTCGCGTTTCTCCATTCCGATCCCGTGTTCGCCGGTGATCGAGCCGCCCATGTCGACGCACAGTTTCAAAATATCACCCGCCAGGTTTTCGGCCCGCTCAAGGGCACCGGATTCGCGGCCATCGTATAAAATCAGCGGGTGCAAATTCCCGTCGCCGGCGTGAAAGACGTTCGCCACGCGAATCCCGGCAGCTTTGCCCATCCCGTCGATTTTCCGCAACGCCTCGCCGAGACGCTTGCGGGGAACCACGCCGTCCTGCACGATGAAATCGGGGCTGAGTTGACCCACAGCCGAAAACGCGGATTTCCGGCCTTTCCAAATCAGGGCGCGCTCGTCGTCATTCTGCGCCACGCGAGTTTCGGTCGGGCCGGATTCTTCGATGATGGCCACGAGTTTTTCCCGGTCGATCGCGACTTCTTCTTTCGGGCCTTCCAACTCGACGATCATGACGGCTTCCGCCGTTTCGGGGTAGCCACATTTCACCGAGGCCTCGGCAGCTTCGATGGCGAGCCGGTCCATGATTTCCATTGCGCCCGGCAGCATGCCGGATGCCACGACTGCCGCGACGGCATCGCCCGCCTGCTCGAGCGTTTCGTATCCAACGAGGACGGTATGAAAGGTTTCCGCAATCGGAACAAGGCGGAGCGTGATTTCCAGCGCAATGCCGAACAGCCCTTCGCAGCCAACAAACAGCCCCGTGAAATCCGGCCCGACCTGCTCGCGGCTGGCGCTTCCGAAATCGACGACCTCGCCGGTGGCCAGCACGGCGCGAAGGCCGAGCACGTGATTCGACGTCATGCCGGATTTCAGGCAATG
>JABDJT010000249.1 GCA_013003335.1 Verrucomicrobiales bacterium
TATGCCAACCCCGCCCCGACCCGGGTTTTATCGCGAGTTAAATACGGCTCCAGGACGGGTAACCACTGCCGATCGCCTGATTCCCGGGCCAATGTCGCAAATTCCAGGACAGAGCCCGCTTCCGGAGTCAATGAATCCAACAATTGCCGGAGGACCGGTTCCGTTTCCTCGAATTGCAGGTTGTTGCTCAGTCGAACAACGGCCGAGAGAAGCTTCTGCCGATGACTTGAGGATCGCGCCCGGATTCGCAAAGCGCTCCGGGCCTGATCGCCATTTCCCGACTCGGTCAATCGAGTTGCGATCGAAATAATCAAGTCCGGATCACGATAGTCAAAAGCTACGCGCATCAGATCGGTGAGTTGCGACCCCAAATCAGGTTCCGATCCGATTTCGTGGATCAATTCGAGCCGCAGACGAAGCGCAGCCAGTTCCGTCTGGGTATGAGTTTGGTCTGTTTCAATCTCTTCAGCCCACTGAAGTGCCTCTGCCAATTTTCCCTGTTCCTGCAGCCAGAGTGCGCCCTTCAGCAATTGAGATCGCGTGGCAATGTTCCGGCTTCGAAGATGTCGCAGCAACCGGAACAGGGATTCTTCGTCTCCCGTTTTTTCATAGGTCCGGACGAGGGCAGCGCGGTAGGATTCCCTGGCCGCGGTCGCCCCGGAAAATGCAGCCGGCACCCGTAAAGTCGGCTTGTTGGGAGTATCTTCCTCCAATTGAGCCAACTGGCTTTGGCGCTCCACGTCACGGGATTGAAACAGGAATTCAGCATGAAACCGTTTCAAATCCTCGATACCCATCCCCGCAGGCAGCACCAGTTTGTTCGAAAGAAACCGCTCCACCACCTCCAGGGCCGGTTGTGGTTCCTTCGCGGCAATCGCGGCATCGAAAAATCTGCGCAGCAGAGAATAATCGTCCGGGTTCTCTTCCGCGTATCGCTTGTAAAGGAACATCGATTCCCGCCGAAACCCGAATTGATCCAGGGTCAGAGCAAAATTCATCCGCGAATTGATGTCGCTCAATTGATCCGCAAAAATTTGAATGGGAACTTGTCGTTCGGCAGGCGGGATGGATTCGAGGAACCGCACCAGCCTCTGTGTTTCGTATTCCTCCATTTCTTCCAGGCCAATCTGGCTGACCGGCGAAACGCTGACCTCTGGAGCGGTGTATTCGTAGAGTTTGCGACCCACGATCGCATCGCAGGAAAAACGATCCCCGAAATAGGACAGGTTGTTCTGCAAGCGAATCCATCGCTCGCGTTCCGCATTAACCGCCTCATCAGGATCATCGGTTCCGATCCGCGTCTGCCGCGTTGTTAAATGATTCAACTCCGCCAGTTCCTTAAGCGCATCATCCGTCCGGTTTTCCAGCAGTCGCAACAAGACCGCAACCTCCTGTTTGACAATCGACGACCCGACTGGCGAGCCTTCTATCCACTCGCGAATCTCTTGGTGAAACTCTCTTCGTTCCGCATCGGATTCCAACCAGCGATCCAGTTCCGAAATCGTGGCCGCATAAAAGCGGGGCAACTGTCCCCGAATGCTCAGGTGATACAATTCAAGCGCCCGGCGCAGCCAATCACCCCGATCCTCTTCCCTGCCCAGGGTTCCCGCGACGCGGGAAAGCGAATAGTGAAAATCCGCGTTTGCCGCAAGACTGCGGTCTTGCACAAAGATTTTCCCGATTCGATAGGCACTCTCCCAGTCTTTCTTTTCGACCAATTTCTCGAAGATCAGCCGGGCGATCGGCTCGCTCAGCGCGAGGTCGCGAAACAACGGATCATTTTCCGGCGGATAAATCTCGCTTTCCGGCAAAACCGAGATTGTGAGGAAAATGGCCACGATTTGCGGGAGAAGTTCCGAATCGGAATTCACTTCTGCGAGGATCGCATCGGGCTGTCGTTGTTGCAGGATCAGGACATTTTTCCAAACCTTTCCGGTCTCTCCTTGAGGGCGATGCGTCCTCAAAATATCAATTGCTTCCGCCGCCGCTCCTGCATGATGATATGCCCACAGTTTATCGGTCGGAGAGATGTTTTGACCATTTTTCCACCGGCTGATCCACTCGGAAAGTTGATCCCCGCTTGAATGCCTTTTCATGTGAGCCAACTCTTCGATTGCCCGGAGCCTCAACATTCCCGATGAGGTCGGAACGCGGTGAAATTCCGGATGCGGACGCTCCAGCCACTCAATCAGGTTGGACTGCAGCTTTTCATTCACGAAAGCGAATCCCTCGAGCATCAATTGCATCGCTCCCAATGCGGAGTCGGTCGGTTTGCTGCCTACGCCTTCATACCAGCCTCCGCGGATGACCGGCAAAACTGAAATCTCCCTTTCAAATTCCATCGGTTTTTTCCCGTCCGTCGTTTCCAGGACACCCTCAAACGCATCGGCAGCTCCTTTCCTGTCTCCCTGGTCCCGTTTCATCAATCCCAGTTCGAATCGATTGCGCACATCCCACGGTTTCAAATTCGCGAGTTTTTCCTGCACCCGCATCGCTGCCTCATTCTGTCCGCTGTCCCGATAAAATTTTACGAGGTCTGCCAGGAAGTCTTCATCCTGCCCGAACTTGGATTCCAGGCGTCGTCGAATGAGATCGGCATCCGGCAGCTGCAAATCTGCCTCCAACATTTGAATCAATGACTTCCAGCTCTCCAGGCTGGTTTCCTCTTCGCTGTTGGCAATCAGCTGCCTTCGATAATAGATCGCTGCCTTCAAATCGTCTGTTTTTCCAGCCAGCGCCCCCAACTCATTCAGCAATTCCCGATCCTGCCCCGACATATAATACGCCTTCTTCATGGCTTCGAATGCCTTGGTGTCATCGCCTCGCGCCCGGTGAATTTTTGCCAGCGCCTCGGGATAGAAACGCTCGAATGGCTTCTCACGGGCCAGGCCGGCGTACTGGCCCTCCATCCAATCCAACAGGAAATGCCTCCGGGCGAGGCTGATCTGGCCGTCGAATTGCTTTCGCTTTTGGATAGGATCGGTCTCCCGCTGCACAAGATCGATCTGAACTTTCAACGCTTCTTCGGGCTGGCGCTGCTGGATCAAGGCCGAGGTCAACTGCTTGATGATCTGCCGTTTCTCAAACAAGTTCGACCTCCGGTAGGCATCACGCCAGACTTCAACCTGCCGCTGCTCACTCCCGAGCCGTTCGTACGCTTTGGCCAGCGTTTTCAGCGTGTTTAGCGACGCATCAGGTTTCGACGCGAGATCCTTCAGGGTCCGTACGGCTTCATCTTCAAATCCCAGCAGGAAACGCACTTCCGCCCGCCGGTGCAGGTATTCTTCCTGATTCTCCGGATCGATTTCCGCCAATACTTCGAGGTGTCGTGCCATCAGGGTCGGCCGTTCCATTTGCACCGCCATTTCCAGCAGCAATTGCTCCACTTCCTTGACCGGTTGCCCGGCCACAGCCTTCGCCTTGTTCAATTGGGCAAAGCATTCCTGGGTGTCCTGCATTTTGAAGCCCCACCACCCGGCACGGTAGTGTGTCTCGACCGATGGATTCGTCACAGCGGCGCTCTTCACCTTGTCGAAATATGCCACGAGCTTCTTCGGAGGGGGATCGTCTGTCTCCCGTCCCCCCCGTCGATTCAGGTTGAGGCGGGGAAAACCCGAAGCGTCGACAGGAACCTCCGGTTCGTCCGTGAGTCCCCGCAATAAGCTGAACATTCTTTGATCCACTTCCGCTTTGTCCTCCAACCCGGGCGTAAGCTTCCGGACCTCTTCAAAAGCCTCGATCGCCTCGTCCACTGATTTTCGCTCGATCAAGATCTCCGCTTTCGTCAGGTAAAATGACCCCTGGGTCGGTTGCAAGCCGATGGCCTCTTCGACGGCGGCCAGTGCTTCTGCCTGCATGTCCATATCCCGATATCCCCGACTGACTTCGTGGAGTCGCTGTGCCCGGGTCGTTTTTGCTTCCCCGGCTGATTCCACGTATGATTCCAGGGTTTCCACCGCCTGAGCCCGGCGTCCCCGTTGTTGCAAAAATCGAGCCAGCTCGATCGGAGCCAGCACTTCTCCCGTGTCCGCCAACCGGTCGCGCAGCAATTGTTCCACCACGCCGTCGAGGAAAAATTCGCGGGCGAAATCCAGGATCTCTTTTCTCACTTCCGGGCCGGGATTTTTTTCCTCCAGGAAATTCTTGAGAATCTCCTCCCCTTCTACCCTCCCATCATCATTCAGAGCCACCCGGCTCCGCAACAGGGTAAACCGAAGCGGAGCCTGGGGATTCGCGGCGAGGAGTTGATCGAGTATTTCCGCCGCCTCCTCGTAGCGGTCATTGTCCATGAGCAGCATCGCCAGCCGGACCTGGTATTCGGAATCACCCGGCACCAATTCCGAGAGACGCTTGACCCACTTCTCCTCTGCTGCCGGATCCGCCGTCAGACGGCAAAATTCAGCCATCAGGAGCACGGATTTTTCCGATGGATTGTCGATCGAAGCGGCCGCCTCCAACTCCTTCCGTAGCTGCGGCAGTTGATCAAACCGCTCGTGCAATCGAACCAGGCGGGAAAACAGTTCGCTGTGCTGGTGACTCTTGAAGTGGACGGTCTTCAATCCATCGCGAACCACCTCGTCTGCCTTCTCAAAATCATTGATGAACTCGTAGAGCCGATTCAGTTCCATCAAGGCGTTCAAACGGGTTGCGGGATCGTTCGATTTCTCCGCCAGTTGCCGGAGAACGTTCGCGGCTGACTCCGTTTCCCCCGCTTCCAGCAAAAAGGAAACAACTTCCGTTCGAAGATCGATATCGGTCGGGTACGCCTCCAGAATCGCGTTCCAGAGGGAAACGGCTTCCTCCAGTTGGTCCTGCTCGCGATGAAGCGCCGCCTTTCGCAATCGAATCGCCACGCCTTCCCTCGTTTCCATCGGAATCTGCTCCATCGCCCGGCCATACAGGGAAATCGCCTTTGCCGTCCGACCCTGTTGATCAGAAATCTCAGCGGATGCCTTTAACGCAATCGCATTTTCCGGCTCCTCATCCAAAACCTTTCCGTAAAAGTCCCGCGCGCTGTCCAGGTCATCCCGTTTCCGAAGCAAATGTGCGTAGAGCAACTGCGCCACCGGCGCGGATTCTTCGGCCGATGCGGCCTGCTTGAAATACTCGACCAACAAATCGGTCTGATCGCGCTTTTCATACAAATCCCACAGCAGGTTCAGGACATTCCCAAATTCCGGTTTTTGCTGCAGCAGCTGAATATAATGATTCGCGAGCTTGGTGTCCGTCTCCGACCATTTTACCTGCCCCGATTTTTCATCCCCCTTTGCCTCCGGCGTCGATTCCTGCGCTCCGGCCCCGAAACCGAGCCAGATTACCCCGATCAGGCAACCGCAACGCTGGAAAATCCACTTCGACATCTTCGCTCAAACCCTACCTGAGCCACCTTTCCCGGTCAACATACGCGCCCGTGCTGAACTCGCCGGTTTCGAATCAAGAGGGTTGGTTCAACAGACCAACCCTGCTGACTCGTTTTTACCGTTTTCTTACAAACAAATGGAATCTTCTGTGCGTCCTTCTTTTCATGAAAACGCCTCTTTGTCTGACAGCCCTCTTTCTTATGACAACAGTCGCTGCCCAAGCTGACGATTCCTATCGCGAAACGGTTCTCAAAACAGCCGGAATGACGCAAAACCCCGAAGCGGTCAGGCTTGCGGAAAAACACGGTCTCCAGATCCTCAATCTGACCTGGGAAGACACCGGACGTTTCAAAGGCTCGTCCGTTGGCCCGAATATCAGCGACATGACCATCCAGGTCGCCGTCGACCCGGAGGGTGGAGGAAAAGTCCCAACAGTCCACTGCATGCCCGTCATCCGGTTCCCGAATTTTTCGGATAAGACCGCCGACATCGACGCGCGAAAGTTTTTCCTGCTCGTCGGAAATGAACGCGGACTGCCGCTCCGGAAAATTTCCCTCTACAAGTTCCTTGAAAATCCAACACTGTTTCTCAACGATCCCGGCTCCTGGTCGGGTGAAGGAATTCGCAGTTTGCTCGCCCCGAAGCGCGACGACAAAGTGCTCGTTTCCGCGCAGGCCTGTTTTCTTCCGGTCCAGAAAGACGGCGGCAAAGCGACCTTCAATCCAGTTCTCTTCAATTACCAGTCGGTCGAAGATGACCCCGCCGTGCTGACGATTCTTGCCACTCGCGAAGGGACAAGCGTGACGATCATCGACAACAACCGAGATGCTTTCGAGGAAGGTTCAATCTGGGGTCAGCGCCTCTTTTTCAATGAGAACGGACAGCGGGCCAGCCTGACCGGCGAGCGGGCCAGCGATTTCGCGAAAAAGCAGCTCGGAACGCCAGTGGATTCCGAAAAACATACCGCCGAAGCTGCGGGTGAAAAGGGGCTGAACATGGTTCTGCTCATTCAGGTCCCACTGAAGCAGAAAAATCCCATGTCGATGATGCCAATGGCGGATTTCATGGTCGCAGAAGCCGCTCTTTCCGCTCCGGGAGGTGCAGGAAGCGATGTCGAAGAAGCGGTGATCGGCCACGGCGAAATCGAGGGCCCGTTCACCGAAATCGACGGCCAGCCGATCGAGCGCGACCCGAAATTTCCGGTCCGGGTGACCGTTCAGTTTTACAAGGCCACCTCAAACGGCGTTGTGAACGAATCCGATTTGCAGGACATCAAGGACCAGATCGACCGGGTCTATGATCAGGGCGATTTCGTGGGAAGCCTCGTCACGGAGGGAAACACCAAACGCCCCACCGAATACGACGGCCCGAAAGTGCAGCCGGCGGACTGGTGGGAAGAGTTCTGGACGAGGCACGAAAAGAACACCGGCGACGACCGGGAGGAGGCGATCCGGAAGCTGAAACAATTGCTCGGGGACGAATTTATGGATCGCCCGGCGGATGACGGGTATCTCACCACGATCCTCGCCAGCGCCGAATTGCCGGAAGGCGTGTCTCCCCGCCCCCAACCGAAGAAAAAGAAAGGCCTGTTGCAGAAACTTTTCGGGAAGTAGATTGGGTGAACCCCATCCATGATCCCCGATTTCGACTGGAACACGTTTCTGACTGAGCCGTGGTCGGCCTACCAGGTCGAAACGACGCTGCGGATTGTCAGCCTCGGGTTCCTCGTTTCCGCCGCCTGTGGCTGGATCGGCGTGTTTCTGATCGTCCGCAGGCTCGCCTTGATCGGTGACGCCATTTCCCATTCCGTCCTGCCCGGAATCGTCGTCGCGGCGATGCTGTTTCACACCCTGACCGGCCCCTGGATCATCATCGGAGCCATTACGGCGGGCTTTCTCACCTCGATTTTGATCGAGTGGATTCAGAGGCAATCCCGCATCAAGTCAGACGCCGCGATCGGGATTGTGTTCACGTCGATGTTTGCTCTCGGCGTCGTTCTCGTTTCGCAAATGGGCAGCCATGTCCATCTCGATACCGACTGCGTCCTGTTCGGAAACATCGCCGAAGCCGCCACCCGGGACGGGGCCTTTGGCATTCCGCCGAACATCACCCAGGCTCTGATCGTGCTGATCCTGACCATCGCGCTCAGCCTCCTGTTTTTCAAAGAACTCCTCGTCAGCTCCTTCGATCCCACACTCGCCAAATCGATCGGAATCCGCGCCGGCTGGATTCATTACGGAAAAATGGCCTGGCTTTCCGTCGTCGTCGTGACCGCCTTCGAAGCCGTTGGAAGCGTCATCGTGATCGCCATGCTCATCATCCCCGGAGCGACCGCAATGCTCTTGTCACAGAGGATGAAAACAGTCTTGTGGCTGACGATTCTCCACACCTTTCTCAGTGCCATCATCGGGTATCACTTCGCACTCTGGCTCAATGCCAACGTCCCCGCCACGATGGTCGCCGC
This sequence comes from Verrucomicrobiales bacterium, assembly GCA_013003335.1. Lineage (GTDB taxonomy): Bacteria > Verrucomicrobiota > Verrucomicrobiia > Verrucomicrobiales > DEV007 > JABDJT01. The sequence goes on from JABDJT010000249.1 coordinate 7,825, forward strand.
CGGCCTGGCCCTGTTTCTCCTCGCCTGGATTTTCAGCCCCACCCAGGGAATCGTGCCCGTCTGGCTGGCACGCCGGGATTTAAGCGATCGCATGGCCCGCACGGTTCGGAATTAGGAAAAAACGATCGAACAGGGACTGTTCGTCGAACCAACCCTGTTGATTCGATATTGCCTCAAACCAAACCCACCGGATTTTCCAATCGCTTTTCCCACTTCGCGACCTGGCGTTTCACGTTGGCGGGGGACGGCGCGCCGACGGCTTTTCGGCCCTTCAAAGCTGTCCCGACATCAAGCACTTTCCGGACATCTTTTTCGAATGCCGGTGAAAACTGCTCCCATTCTTCGTCGGTCAATTCCTGGAATGGTATTCCCTCTGACAGACTGTAGGCGGTGAGTTGCCCGATTACTTCGTGAGCCTGCCGGAACGGCACGCCTTTCAGAACCAGATAATCCGCGAGATCGGTCGCCAGGAGAAACGGATCGGCCGTCGCTTCGGCCGTGTTTTCCGCCTTTACTTTGGCCTCCGCCATCATTTCAGCAAACACTTCAAGTGCCATCTTGATCGTTTCGATGGAATCAAAGAGCGGCTCTTTGTCCTCCTGCAAATCGCGATTGTAGGTCATCGGCAGACCTTTCAAGGTCGTCAAAAGCGACATCAGGTTTCCGACCAAACGGCCGGATTTCCCTCGTGTCAGCTCGGCGACGTCGGGATTTTTTTTCTGCGGCATCAGGCTGGAGCCGGTGGTGTGCGCATCGCTCAGCTCGATGAAATTGAATTCGGCGGACGCCCACAGAATGACGTCTTCGCTCAACCGCGAAAGGTGAATCCCGATCATCGAGATCACGAAAAGCAGCTCGGCGATGAAATCGCGATCGCTGACCGCGTCCATGCTGTTGTCCGTGATTTTCGGGAAATCGAGGAGGTCCGCGACCAGTTTCCGGTTCAAAGGAATCGTCGAACCTGCCAACGCTCCGGAACCGAGCGGCATGTGATTGATCCGCTGGTAGGCATCCCGCAGCCGCCCGATATCGCGCTCCAGCATTTCGAGATAGGCGAGCAGGTGATGGGCAAACAGGACCGGTTGACCCCGCTGAAGATGGGTGTAGCCCGGAATCACAGCCTCCGGATTTTTTTTCGCGAGCGTGAGCAGGGCGTCCTGCAGATTCACCAGTCGCTGGTGAATCGCATTCGCTTCGGCCCGGCAGTACAGGCGGACATCGAGTGCGACCTGGTCATTCCGGCTCCGGGCGGTGTGCAATTTTGCCCCTGCATCCCCGATCTTTTCCGTCAGGGCTGACTCGATATTCATGTGAATATCTTCCAGGCTGGTCCGGAATTTGAACTCGCCGGATTCGATCTCGTTCTGGATGGCTTTCAGCCCTTTCCTGATCGCGAGCAGTTCCGCTTTCGTCAGGATTCCGGCTGCCTGAAGTGCGGTGGCATGGGCGATCGATCCCTGAATATCATACGGATACAGCCGCCAATCGAACGAGATCGATTCGCCGTATTTCTGGACGAGATTGGAGGTCTCGACTTTGAATCTGCCTTTCCACATGGCGGAAAACTATACTGTGCAAATTTCCACGCCCTGGCGCAGCGACGCAATCTTGTCTTCGCGGGCCGGAATGAATTCCTGGGCAACCCAGCCGTCGTATCCGGTCTCGACAATCGCTTTCATGATCGCCGGATAATACAGTTCCTGGGTCTCATCGATTTCATGCCGACCGGGAACACCGCCCGTATGATAGTGGCTGAAAAACGGGTGATTCTTGCGGATCGTGGCAATCACGTCGCCTTCCATGATTTGCATGTGATAGATGTCGTAGAGCAATTTGAAATGCTCCGAACCGATTTCGTTGCAGAGCGCGACACCCCAGTCGGTGTGATCACACATGTAATCCTTGTGATTCACCTTGGAATTGAGCAATTCCATCGTGAGGGTCACCCCGAGTTTCTCGCAGAGCGGCATGAGACGTTTCAGTCCCTCGGCACAAGTTTTCAGACCTTCGTTGTCGTCCAACCCGTTCCGGTTCCCCGAAAAGCAGATCACGTTTTTGAACCCGGCTTCGGCACTGGCTTTCAGATGGGGCTCGTATATCTCGACCAGCAAATCATGATGTTCCTTCCGGTTGAAGGCATTGGGAATTCCGCCAATTTTCTTCTTCTTACCGTCGATCTCCATCTCCCCTGTCGGGAAACTGACCATTCCGCAATGCATTCCATGCTTCTTCAGGGTCGCAAAATCTTCCGGCATCAACAGTTCCACTGACCGCAGGCCAAACTCTTTTCCAGCTGTGCAAAGATCATCGAGTGAAATGTTCTTGTAGCACCACTTGCAGGCGGAGTGGTTGATCTTCCCACCGGCACCCGACTTTTTCGCGTCTTCCTCAGCACGGCTGAACCGGGTGTGCATCGATGCGGCCACAGCGGTAATCGCCGCGGTTTTAGCTGTACCGCCGACGAAACTTCGACGGGAGAATGGGCTCGGTGAATCGGACATGCGGGCATTGTAGCCCGATTCACTTTTTCCCCAAACGCAATTCGATCAGATTTTCGCACATGCCGCTGGACCGCAATTTGTCGCAGCAGGCTTCGATTCGCATCGATTTCGAAGTCGGGCGAAACCCGAGTCGCCGGGTAATGCAGTCGATCAGGACAGCGGCGTTTTCGTCCTCGAATTCGACTACTTTCCCGCAATCGATACAGATCAGGTGGTTGTGATCCGGGGACTCGATAAAATTCGGGTCGTAAACCCGTTCATCCCGCCCGAGGTCGATCTCCCGCAACATCCCGCACTCCAACAGAAGGGTGATCGTGCGGTAAACCGTCGCCCGCGAGGTTTTTGGATCAATCTTGCGGGCCTTCATCCACAATTCCTCAGCCGTAAAATGATCATCGGAGCTGAAGGCCGCTTCGAGAATCACGTCGCGCTGAGCCGTTTTCCGCAAACCTTTCTCACGGATGTAGTTGTCGAAGCGCTTCTTGATTTCGGATTCCATTTCGCAGGAGCAAAGATGGACTCATTTTCACTATTTCAGGACGTGGCGCGAGCGAAAACCTGCGTTAAAATGCCTGGTGAGTTCGAACCTCGACTACCAACGACATTTCTCTGAGCTGTTCCGCGTCGTGCTGCCGATTTTTGTAGTCGTGGCAACCATCGCCATCGTCCTATGGGCCGTTTTTCGGCCTCCACCGGAAAAGACAGATGCTCAAATCCAGTGGGAGCCCCGCGTCGGGCTACTCCTTGCCGAAACCGGAGTTCCCTATGACCCGGCCTTCTCCCTGGCGCGCCCTATCGAAATGGCGACCGCCCCAATGGCAGCCCGGTTCGATTTTCCCATGGGTGGGGAACACGGATCCCTCACCTACAACGCCCAGCCATTTCTCACTTCGCGGCATCTCGGAGACGATTTGAACGGAATCGGCGGACAGGACTCCGACAAGGGCGACGCGGTGTACGCGGCAGGCGATGGAAAAGTCATTTATGCCGGTTGGCCTTCGGATGGCTGGGGAAATGTCGTGATTTTGCTGCACCAAATGCCGTCCGGAGCCTTGATCGAAACCCTGTATGCCCATCTCGATCGCGTTCTCGTTCCGACAGGCGCCAATGTCGTGCGAGGTCAGAAAATCGGAACGGTCGGGAAAGCCGATGGCCGCTACCTGGCCCATCTTCACTTTGAAATCCGGGAAAACACTTCAGTTTCCGCTGGCGGAGGCTACGCCGACTCAGCTCTGGGTCGGGTGGCGGGTGAACTGTTCCTCTCGAAACGGCGGGGCGCCGAAAAAGACCGCCTGAACCCCGCCGTAGAGGGCTCCGAGGCCGAGTCCGGCTCCGATGCTGGAATCCGGATTGATGCGAAATAAAAGGTGGTTCTTGTGAATTTTACTCTTCTTTTTGTGTAGTTTTTACACCTGCATTTCAGGTTGTTCTGCGATTCTTTTCCCGATGTTCAGCGATGCCGTCGCGGCGGGGCTCGGAGCATTGCAAATATTCGTGACTCGCTGGTGCTTCACGATCAGGAAATCGTCCACCATGCTTCCATCCGGCGAAACCGCCTGGGCCCGGACACCGGCCGGGGCCGCTTCCAGATCATTTGCGGAAATTTCAGGCAACAATCGGGAAAGCGCCTTCACAAAGGCTGCCTTGCTCACCGATCTCCACATTTCGCCCGCTCCCATTTGCCAATGGTTCGCGGCCAGTTTCAGGAAGCCGGGATAGGTCAACGATTCGAATAACTCGCCCACGTTGATCTTGAATTTTTCATACCCCTCGCGGGCAAACGCCAATACCGCATTCGGCCCACACTCCACTCCACCCTCGATCATTCGGGTAAAATGGACGCCTAAAAACGGAAAAGCTGGATCGGGGACGGGATAAATCAGGTGATTCACCAGCGATTGCGCTTCCGGCTTCAATTCAAAATACTCGCCCCGAAACGGAACGATTTTGACCCCCGGATCCCCTCCCGCCAACCGGGCGATCCGGTCCGAATAGAGGCCGCCGCAGTTCACGACTCGTTTCGCTCGAAACTCTCCCTGCCTGGATTTCACGACAACCTCGTCAGTTCCGGTTTCGATCCCGGTAACTTTCGCATTCAAAAGAATCTCACCACCGCCGGCCCGAATTCGTTCCCCCAGCCGTTCACAAACCTGGCGATAATTGACGATGCCCGCCTCCGGCACATGAATCGCCTTCACCCCGGCCGCATGAGGTTCAATCTCGCGCAATCGCTCCTCGGAAATTATTTCGCAATTCACGCCGTTCGCTTTTCCCCTCTCAAAGATGTTCTCCATGATTGGCACCTCGGCCTCCGTCACTCCCACGATGACTTTCCCGCAGATCTCAAAATCGATCCCTTCTTCGGTGCAAAATTCCTCCATCGCCCGTTTTCCTTCCCGACAATTTTTCGCCTTCAGCGAACCGGGCTTGTAATAAATCCCGGAATGCAGCACGCCGGAATTGTGCCCGGTTTGATGCTCCGCGAGAACGTCTTCTTTTTCCACCACGACGACTTTCCGGTCGGGGAATCGCTTCAGCAGGTGGTAAGCCGTGGACAGCCCGATAATTCCGCCGCCGACAATGAGAAAGCCTGCCTGAGGTGTCATTGGTAACAATCGAACCAACAGGGTTGGATTGCCGAATGAACCCTGTTGATTCGTGACAGTCGGCTATTTCCTTTTTCCCGCAACGGCCGGAATTTCTTTCCCGTGCGGATCGACGGTCGGCTCGTCGAGGGCTTTCTCGAGTTGCCGAACGACGTCCTCCGGCAGGATGTGCTCGATCTTTTCCGCGTCGTCGTGAACATGATCCGGCGCGATGTTCGCCTGGTCAGTCAGGTACAGCTCCCAAAGGCGGTGATTGCGCACAATCTCTTCCGCCCGGGCTTTTCCGTCCGGCGTGAAGCTGATTTTGTCGCCTTCGATTTCGATGAGTTCGTGCCGGACCAGCGACAGAATTTCCCGCGAAACCTCCGCCGAATCACGGTCACGGCGGTCCACCAGTTGATCGCGGCTGATCGAGTTTTGAGAAAAGTCGTCCGCCTCCAGCAGGTGATAGATCGCTTTCAGCGTGTTTTCCCGCATGATCTGCCGGGTCTGCCTCCTCCGTCGCCACCATTTCGGAACGACCCCGTATTTCGGCGCAAAGAGGAATGCCACAGCGAACAAGACGGATGCCGTCAGCACGATAAAAGGTCCGGTCGGCAGGTTTGGCCCGAGAAAGGAGAGAAACGCCCCGATCGAGGCGACGATGACTCCGAACAGCATCGAAAGTAGCAGCATCCAGTGCAGCCGGTCCGTCAAAAGATAGGCCGTCGCAGCAGGAATGATGAGCATCGCCGAGACGAGCACGACTCCGACTGCCTGCAGGGCTGCCACCACCGCCCACGCGAGTAGCAACATCAGCAGGTAGTGAAAAAACTGGGCCGGAATCCCGATCGACCGGGCATAGGCTCCGTCAAAACTGACCGCTTTGAATTGCCCGAAGAAGCAGACCAGGATAACTACAGATAGTGCGGTGATGAACCCGATCATCCACAGGTCCGATTCATTCATCGCCGCCGCGGATCCAAAGAGGAACGATTTCAGCCCCGAAATATTCGAGGGGCGCGTGGCCTGCAGGATCGAAATAATCAGGATTCCGATTCCGTAGAATCCTCCCAGCACAATCCCGAGCGCTGTGTCCTGTTTCGTTTTGGTTGTCTGACGAATCAGGGTCACGGTCACCGCCCCGATGATTCCGGCGATCACGGCACCGATAAAGAGCGGCAACGGGGATTTGGTCATCGTCCAGAGATAGCCAAGCGCGATACCGGGCAGGACGGCGTGCGCCAGCGTGTCTCCCACCAGGGCAAACTGCCGGACCACGATGAACGTACCGAGCAATCCGCAGCAAACCCCGAGCAGCGCGCAGCCGATCAGGCCAGTCCGAACCAGCGGATCCTGGAACGTGAAAAACCGGGCTGCCTGGTCCCACAAATTCGTTTCCACCAGATCCCCGATCCGCTCCGCGTGAGCCTCCGGCACAAGCAGGAAAAGAAACCCGAGAACGCCAAGTATGAACCAACAGGGTTGGTTCAGCGAATGAACAGGGTTGGTTCGTGCTTTTGCCAAATCAGTGCCGACGGGTTGCTTCGAGACCATCGTCCCTGGCAAGAGCTTCGGCAACCTCGGTCATGACCGTGAGCTGGCCGCCGTAGGTTTTCCGCAGCAGTTCCGGCGTGAAAACTTCATCCGTCGGGCCGTGCGCCACCAGCCGGGTGTTCAACAAGACCAGCCAGTCGAAATACTCTTTCACCGTCGCCAGATCGTGGTGAACGACGAAAACGGTTTTGCCTTCGTCCTTCAGCTGGCGGAGCAGCGCGATGATGGCGTCCTCGGTCGCGGCATCCACCCCGGCAAACGGTTCGTCCATGAAATAGAGGTCACTCTGCTGGGCCAACGCCCGGGCAAGGAAAACGCGCTGCTGCTGCCCGCCGGACAGGTTGGAAATCTGGCGTCCTGCGAAAGGCAGCATTTTCACTTTGCGGAGAGCATCCTCCGCAATTTCGTAGTCCGATTTTTTCGGCCACTTGAACAGCCCGAGTTTCCCGTACCGGCCCATCATTACAACATCCATCACGTTGACAGGAAAATCCCAGTCGATGTCTTCCCGCTGCGGGACGTACCCGACGCGGTCCCGGTTTCCGTTCAGCGGGTGACCAAACATTTCAATCCACCCGGAACTCAACGGTAAAAGTCCCATCGCCGCTTTAATCAGGGTCGATTTTCCCGCGCCGTTCGGACCCACGATCCCCACCAGTTTCCCCTTCGGGATTTCGAAATCGACACCCCACAGCACCGGTTTCTTGTGATAGGCCACGGTCAAATCGTGCACCTCGAGAGCAATGTCTGCATCGTCCATTACTTCAGGGAATCCACGATGGTGTTGATGTTGTGCTTCATCATTCCGATGTAAGTGCCAACGTCGTAGGTTTCGCCGTGGGCGGTTTTCGTTTCGCCCGCCGGTCCGCAGGAATCGGAAAATAATTCGCCCCCGATCTTCACACCGGCATCTTTGGCCACTCGCTCAATGGTTGCGGAGGAAACGCTGCTCTCGACAAAAATCGCTTTCACGCCCCGCTCTTTCACCAGGTCCACTGTGTTCACGATGTCCGCCATGCCGGCTTCGGTTGCGGTGGAAATTCCCTGGATACCGATGACTTCAAATCCATAAGCGCGCCCGAGATAATTGAAGGCGTCGTGACTGGTCACCAGAAGGCGCTGGTCTTCCGGAACTTCCGCGATGCGGGATTTGATCCAGGAATGGAGGTCCAGAATCTTCTTTTTATAGGCTTCCTGCCTTGGCCGAAGATCAGCTGCCTTTTCCTTTGGGTTCGGCAGAATGCTCAAAATTGCGGAGGCGACCGGATCGACGACTTCCGCCCATAATTCCGCGTCGCCCCAAATGTGGGGATCGCCGCCATGGCCCGCCTCCCCGGAAGCCACAAGTCGATCTTTCGGCAAAATCTTCCCGGCAGCAAACACCTCGACGCCCTTTGAGCTCAGGCCTTCGATCACTTCTTCCATTTTTCCTTCCAGCAGAAGACCGTTGTAAATTACCAAATCGGCGCTGTTCAGCTGCCCAATCGCACGGGCAGGGAGTTCATAGGTGTGAGGATCGACTCCGGGCGCCATCAATCCGATCACCTCCGCCTCATCGCCGGCAATCTGACGAGCCATATCCGCGAGCATCGTCGTGGTGGCGACGATTCGCGGTTTCGCGCCGGCATCCGGATCCATGTCGCTTTGACAACCAGACAGGAACAGGGCGGACGCCCCGAGAAAAGAAAAAAGGATTCGAAAATTAGTCATGGCTAACTTTTGTAGTCTTAGCTATCTTTTCAAAATTGTCAAGCAGAGGTAACGCGTTTGTGAGCTTGCCGCCGGACGGAGAAATCCGCTACAGGTGAGGTATGATTTTCACACGAACACTTTGTTTCACCGCACTGATCGCCTTCCTGGCGGTTTCACTTTCCGCTCAGGACAAAGCCGGTTTCGTTCCGCTGTTCAATGGAAAAGACCTGACAGGTTGGACTCCGTCGAAGGAAAATGCCGATTCGTTTCTCGTGAAGGATGGCGTTTTGATCCTGAAGGGCGGCAAGAGCCACCTGTTTTACACGGGCGATGTGAACGGTGGGAAATTCAAGAATTTCGAGCTGAAATTGAAGATCAAAACGTTCCCAGGCGCCAACAGCGGCGTATATTTTCACACACAGTACCAGGACACTGGCTGGCCTTCGATCGGCTATGAGGCACAAGTGAATTCGACGCACAAGGATCCGAAAAAAACCGGGAGCCTGTATGGAATCAAAAACATCGTAGCGCTGAAGGACGGCCAGAAGGCGCCTCCGGGAGATAATGACGTTCGGGACAAAGCGCCCAGCACCGACGGCGAGTGGTTTGATTATCACATCACCGTGAAAGACAAGCGGATCACGATCAAGGTGAACGGCGAAACAACAGTCGATTACACCGAACCAAGAGACGGACCGAAATCGAATTTCAAGGGCCGCAAGCTGAGTGAAGGAACGTTTGCACTGCAGGCGCACGACCCCGACAGCGAAGTGCACTACCAGTCGATCGAGGTGAAGGTGCTGGATTGATTTTTTCTATTCCGATAGATACTCGACCGCTGACTCGCTCTTCGCGAATTTCCCACCGGCCGCTTTCGCTGCTGCGTCCAGGGAACCGGAATCCGGATCTTTCGCAGCGGAATCATAGGGCGCGTTCAAAACCAGCAAACCGGCCATGTCTCCGTATTTCACGGCTCCGGGAATAAAGTCGGCGTGCCAGTGGGAATCGAGGGTTTCAAATCGAAAGCCTCCGGTGTCGATCCAGGCTTTGTCGACGGATTCGCCCCCGATGGCACGGGCGGCTGCGACCCAGTGACCCGTATTTGCATCCCCTCCCAGCGAAAGCTTTTTCACCTCCCAGGTGTCATTGGTTTTCGCAAACGCCAATGCCGTCAGTACATCATGAACCCGGCGGGCGAAGGTGCTGTGGTTATAGCCGTAGTAATAAACCGGGGACCGCTGCCAACTGTTGAGAGGCAGCTCCGTTTTCTGATTTTTCGAATAGATGATCTCCGGATTTCGCCCGGCCGTTTCCGGGGTTTTGCCTGCGTTCAGGAATTCTCCCTGCTGGAACAAATCCAAACCCATCACGGCAATTCCGTGATCGACCAGGTGGGCAATTTCTTCTTTCGGTGTTCCCGGCGCATCAAATAGTCCGGATTTTCCGTCACGCGTCAGCCAAATCACGACGTGACCATTCCAGTTTTCTCCCGGGAACAGGAATGCAGCCGGGATTTCCTCCTCTTGCTTGTCGTTCCCGATCAGACCGCTCATCTCGATAAAGCCGTTTCGCTTCTCTTTGCCAACGAGACCGAAATTCACGTCCGCCTCCTCCGGCAGATCCCGTCCAATCAGGATCTCCCACGCCCCGCCGATGACCTCTTTGGTTTTTGCGAATTCCTCCGCCGTTTTCGGAGCAAGCAATGGAGCGACCTGCTTGTCGGAATCTTCGGCCCACCACTGGTTCAACGCTTTCTCGTGCGCATCCCCGACCTGGTCGCCGGACGGCTTGGGGTGCTCGTCGTTGTAGACCGTCATTTCCTCCTCCGACAGGATTTCAAAGTCGCGCTCCAACACCGGCGGTTTCAAACCCAAACCGAAATGACGATTCACGAAGTTGTACATGTGTGTCCGCGAAACATGGTTGTAGTTGTGCTTGAAGTGAATGTCGAAGTGGGCCTCGTAATTTCCCTTTGCCCCGATCATTTCATACAGATTGACCAGGTCGGGATGCCCTTTTGTTTCCAGCTCGACGGTCCAGTCATCGGCCGCTGTCAGGCCCTGGGGACGGGGCGCTACGGCAGCCGCGATATCAATATTTCCCTGCCCGATCCGCAGAAAATGCGTGTTCTCGCAGGTGCATCCACCCTGCATGGCCGTGGAAACCATCACGCAGGGAAACGCGGCATCCACCCGCTCATCGATCGCCGAGACCATCATGGTTTGCGTTGCGCCGCCACTGGCACCGGTCACGAGAATCCGGTCCGAATCCACTTCTTCGAGGCCGGTAATGAAATCGACGGCCCGGATGCTGTTCCAGGTTTGTAGTCCGAAATTGGTCTGGAGGCGCGCCGTGGCCTGCTTGCTGACAAATCCCCATTCTCCGGGATTTTCGCCCTGCATCTGCGGACGGGGGCCCCGTCGATGTTCTGCGAATTGATCCGAATCCGCATTCCCCAGCATGTCATAAAAAAACACCACGCATCCCATCCGGGCGAGTTGGACACAGCGGGCCTGAAGAGGACTGCGGGCCGCATTCACGAACCTTTCCGCCCCGATCGCGAGATCCCGGTTCACCGCCGCCATGCCGCCGCGATGAATCTCCTGGTTGTAAAAACGACCGTCACTCCAGTGCCCGTGAGGACACAGTACTCCGGGGCGTTTACCGTCTTTCTCGCCGATCTCCAATGATTTACCGGTCGGTCGGTACAGGCTGCCGGTCACGAAATGACCCGGGAACGACTCAAAGAATACCGCCTCCACCGTGTAGTCACCCTTGTCGATTTTCTTGTGAACCACCGGGTTTAAGGCCGTTTTGGTCGGCTCCGGCCACAGCCCGCACCCCAGGATCATCCGGTTGACGATTTGCTTCTGCCGGACTTCCCACTCGGCCTTTGAAGCGACCGGACGGAACGGATGATAATCATGCAACGTCACTGGATCACCAAGCCGGCCGTCTTTCGGTACCTGCCCCTCCGGGGTGGCTCTCAGGCTGTCTTTCGGTGCCTGCGCCGGCAGGAAATTTATAAAAAAAATGGAAGCCAAAAGAGCTCCACAGCGATGGAAGGAGGTGAAATGGGATGTTTTCATGGTGAAATCCAGTCAGATCCTAGAAAACCCGCGCTCATGAGTCACGCCTGTAAGAATCAGGGGTTTTCACTTCATGACGTGTCGAAACGGGCTTCACAATTGTAAAAAAACGGGTAAATTTCCGCCGGTTCATTCGACTGATTTTCTGACCGGTGAAACGTTCGCCAATATCCTCTCTGACCCTGCTATTTCCGATCAGTGCGCTAACCGCCACGATCGTTGTCGGCACGATTTTGCCCGGCTGCGCCCACAACCGGGGAAAAAACTGGGAAGCGAAGCTCGGTCCCGTCCCGGAAGGACCGATCGCTCCGGAAAAGCTGAAGAAAGAAATCCGCGTGAAGCAGGATCACATTCCGAAAGGTCGATTCGGGCGTCGTCTCAACCGACCGATGCGTCCCCAGTTCATCACCGTGCACAGCACGCAGAATTACACCGGTGACGCGTTTGATCACGCCAAGGCTCTCAAGCGGGGAGCACTCCGGGGAGGCGTGTGCGGATTTCTCTGCTGGCATTTCACCGTGCAGGACAACCTGGTCGTCCAGCACATACCAACCGATGAACAGGGTGAACACGCCGATTTCGACGGCCCCGGGAATCGCTATTCCATCGGGATCGAAATGTGCGAGCACAAGGGCAACGACCAGGCCAAAACGATCGATCGGACGGCCAAGTTGACCGCCGCGTTAATGTATGAAAATGACATTCCCATCGACCGGGTCGTACCGCACTACCACTGGCCCCGGCGCGGATACAAACCACCCAACAAGAACTGTCCCCACTTCCTGATGGATGACGGAAAACCCCGCGGCACCTGGAACTGGTTTCTCGCCCGGGTCGAAAGTCATCACCAACGACTGGTCCAGCACGCCCAATTGCTGGAACAACAGCAGCAAGAGCAAAATCCCATTCCGAAGGCCCCACCCGTCATGCAGGTGAAAGCCGATCCGCCGGCGCGCCAGGAACGTGAAGTTTTTCCTCTGTTGACTCCCGCCCGGCCCGGTCGGCCGGACTAACCATTGTTCGAGTCAGTAATCGCGTCCTTGCTCCGACTTGGCTGAGCCTTCAATCTGGGCGGATGAATTGTTCTGCCTTCGCCGCATTTTTCCTGCTGCTTGTTCCCGGCATTGCAGTACGCGCTGCCGGACCGGAAACGGTTCTGACTCTCGCTCCGGGTGATGAAAACCCGCGCAACAGCGAAGGGGATTTTATTGAACTGAAGGACGGACGCATCCAGTTCATCTACACCCGGTTCTCCGGGGGAAAGGGCAGCGACCACGACAAGGCGGAACTGGTCAGCCGCGTCTCCGGGGACCACGGGAAGACCTGGTCCAAAACCGATGAGATGGTTCTGCCCAACGAGGGCGGCTGGAACGTGATGTCCGTCTCGCTTCTCCGGCTCGCGGACGGGCGCATCGCCCTGTTTTACCTACGGAAAAACTCCCTGGAGGATTGCCGGCCGCTCGTTCGATTCTCCTCCGACGAAACGAAATCGTGGAGCGAGCCGGTGGTGATGATTCCCGATTCGGAGGTCGGTTATTTCGTGCTGAACAACGACAGGGTCATCCAACTGAAATCCGGTCGACTCATTGCTCCCGTCGCCCTCCACAACCGCCCCGGCTGGGAACAACCGGACTGGCAGGGCGAAATCACCGCCTATCTCTCCGATGATTCCGGCCATTCCTGGCGGCAGGCGAAAACCTCACAAAAGATTATCGGGGCAAACGGAAAACGGATCACCGCCCAGGAACCGGGCGTGGTGGAATTGAAAGACGGCCGCGTGATGAAATGGGTGCGAACCAACGCGGGCGACCAATTCCGCTCCATCTCGACTGACGGCGGCGAGAGTTGGTCAGGTTTTGAGCCGATGGGCCTGCCCTCCCCCGTTTCGCCGGCCACGATTGAACGGTTCCCCGATAGCGGACACCTGCTCGCGATTTGGAACGATCATTCGAAACTTCCTGCCGCCGGGCGCAAGCTCCGCACTCCGTTTTCGGCTGCGATTTCCCGCGACGACGGAAAAACCTGGAAACCTCTCGGCAAACCGATCGACGGAAATCCAAAAGGCTGGTTTTGCTATACGGCGATGTTGTTTGTCGAAGATGATGTCCTGCTTGGTCACTGTGCCGGGGTGCAGGAACCGATGAAGCACCTCGCGACCACCAAAATCACGCGTGTGCCGCTCGAATGGCTGGAGTCGAATTAGGAAATCACCGGTAATGTCCGCATTGAAATGCCACATCATCCAAGTCAGTCCGATTCATCCGGCTTCGAGGCTCCCAGCCCCGAAGAGATGAATGTCGCGATATCCCAGTACGATTTTCGGGAGATGTTCCAGTCTGACCGCACCGGGGCTCTCTACCGGGCGTGGCAGGACAATTTGGACCGGGACGTTTGCATCAAGGTCATGCCCCCCGGCCCGAAAGGGATGGACACAGCGGAATTTATCGCAGTTTTTGAAAACGAAGCCCGGATGATGGCTCGCCTCAGTCATCCCAATATCGTCAAGGTCTACGACTTCGGTCGCACAGGGGACGGTCTCGCCTATTTCGTGATGGAATATGTGGAGGGAGACGTGCTGTATCGCATGATCCGTGCAGGAGAGGTCACTCTCGATCATGTGTTCGAATTCATCCCCCAGGTCTGCACAGCGCTGGATTACGCGCACGATCGTTCCGTGGTCCACTGCGATATTCGTCCGGCCAATATCCTGATGACAAAAAATCGCCGGATCACCGTCGCCAACTTCGGTTTTTCGACTGTCCGGGGTCGAAGCGCCAGGACTTCGGCAACGGTTTCAGCCACTTCCCTGGCTGCGGTCGACTACATGGCGCCGGAGATTCGGGAGGGACAGGAGGACATTGACGGTCGGGCGGATGTGTACTCGGTCGGAATCATGATCTACGAGATGTTAACGGGCGTCGTGCCCCGCGGCGCCTGGAAACCGGCCTCCGAAGTGGTTGGCACCGATCCCCGATTCGACGAGATCATCGAGAAGGCGATGGCCCCCGACCGGGAACATCGCTACCAGGCTGCCGGCGAAATCGCAGCCGCCCTCACCCGGCCGCAGGCAGGTTGGTTTCGTTCCCGTTCAGTTTGGTGAAACAAAATGGACTGAGCTTGTTATACTGATGGGGACGCAATTGAGTTCAGGAAAATCGGAAGAAAATTTCCCTTCCTGGAGGTGACGCGGACCCGCAATTTTTTATCTCGCCCGCGAAAAAAAATCGCGGCAAGATCGCGACGTCAATGAAAAAGCCGACCTCCCATCGGAAAACCACCGTGACTGGTGGTGGCAGGTTTATTCCGCCCACCATCGAAGAACTCGACGCCGTTTTGACGCACTATGAGTTCATCGATATGATCGGCCAGGGGGGCATGGGAGCGGTTTACAAGGCTCGGCAGCCGGGTCTGGATCGGCTGGTTGCGATCAAGATCCTGCCAACTACTCTCGACGAGCCGGAGATGCATTTCTCTGAACGCTTCAAACGGGAAGCCAAGGCGATGGCCCGACTCAGCCACTCGAACATTGTGTCGGTATATGATTTCGGCGTTACCGCAGACGCACAGTTCTACATCGTGATGGAGTTCACCGAAGGGACGGAACTTCATAAGCTGATCCGTTCAAGGCAGGTGACCCAGGAAAAAGTTCTGCAGTGGGCTCCTCAAATCTGCAGTGCTCTTGCCTACGCCCATTCCAAGGGCCTGATCCACCGGGATATCAAACCCGCCAACATCCTGATCGACGAGGAAGAGCAGGTGAAAGTCGTGGATTTCGGTCTCGCCAAGTTCACCGGAGACGCGAACCAGACCCAGCTGACGAAAACCAATGTCACAATGGGCTCCCCGGATTATTTCGCGCCCGAATGCCTCCAGGATGACGTCGAACTCGACGGGCGTGCAGATCTCTACGCGGTAGGAGTCCTGATTTACGAAATGCTGACCGGGACTGTTCCCCGCGGCGCCTGGCAGGCTCCTTCCGCCATCAACCCCGATATCGATGAGCGGTTCGATGACCTGGTCGTCGAGGCGATGGACCCGAACCGGGACACGCGGATTCAAACGGCGGAGGAAATCGGCAGTCGGCTGGTCGAAATTCGGAACGATCCCGGCGTCGATGCGGATCACCGCAAAATCAACCTCATGACCGGTCCGGTTCCAATTCGGAAACCCTCCCGTCATACCACGGCTATCGCCCCCGGCAGCGGAGCTCGTCCCAAGAGGTCCATGGTCACCGGACCCGTACCCGTCCGGCAGGAAACCGCCCCGGTGGAACCGGAATCGGGAGAAATTTCGCAACGCCCCCCTTCGTCGGGCATGGTGAAACCCGCTCCGCGTTCCGCGCCCCACCCGCTTCCGATTTTTCTGGGAGTCTTCGCAGCCGCCGCGATCATCGGGACGCTTCTGTATGTCTTTTCGAGGTAATTTCCCAAAATTGGCGAATCAGGAAAAGCACCTCAATTTTTCCCGGGCCAGTCCCATTGATTTGTCCCCGCGGTCGGATCCGCCGGCCCGGCCGGGAGGGACTTCTGCCACTCCATCAATTTCCGGAACATTTGCTCCGCCCGATCCGGTTCATCCTCCAACCGGTTGTCGACCTCCATGGGATCGTCCGGCAGGAAATACAACTCCCGGCGCGTAGAATCCGGATTCGCCAGCAATTTCCAGTCGCCCTCGCGGATGGCGAGTTGTGGTGATCGATCGATCGGCGGACTGAAATTGCGGAACCGCCATTCCCAGAACAGGGGTTGTTCCCGTT
>JABDJT010000011.1 GCA_013003335.1 Verrucomicrobiales bacterium
GTCCCCGGTGCCTCGATCGTCATTTGCTTCAAAAGCGGGTGGTTCAAATCGGAAAGTTCCATCCAGGACATGTCGGTGGTGATCCGGAACATCACTTCCACCATCGGCAGAATTCCGCCTACCAAAACTGCCGTCAAAATCGAAACCATCACGGCCGAGAGGGCCTGCTTTCCAACCAACTCCCACTGCTCCGCGAATTCCGCGAATCCGATCGGAATGGTAATC
Source organism: Verrucomicrobiales bacterium (assembly GCA_013003335.1). Taxonomy (GTDB): domain Bacteria; phylum Verrucomicrobiota; class Verrucomicrobiia; order Verrucomicrobiales; family DEV007; genus JABDJT01. Next base: position 226 of record JABDJT010000011.1, read on the forward strand.
TCGCCGAGAGTGACTGCCAGCACGGTGCACACCAACCCCACGTATACACCGGCCATCACCAGCCGGCTCCGTTTCCGGACTGCGTTCGCGAGGTAAATGGCAGCAAATCCGCAGATCAGGGAATACACCAGGAATCGAAAGGCCCAAAACTGTTCGACCATCAGCCCGCCAATCAAGCTGGAATACACCACGGCAAAGGTCGCGTGTCGCCGTCCCACCAGCAGCGAAATCATCATTGCGGCAAAGGCATACGGCGCGACGAGAAACTTGTAATCGGTCGCCGCCTCCTGGGAAATCGTCTCGTTCAGAAAGCCACCCAGTTTCACCAGCGCCAATTGGCCGGCGATTACCAAAAGCATGAGCAACACCCGGGAGTTTTTCCGGAACGTATCCGGCAAGCTCACGTGCCAGTGAATCATGAACGTTGCCGTGATCACAGAAACCACCACAAAGGTTTGCAGCGGTTTTCCGCTGAAAATCTCCATGCCTCCTGAACTCAAAATGATCCAGGTCGAAATCCCGACCGCAAAAAAGAGAAACAGCAGTCCGCACACAAGTTTCCCGTTGCGCAGCCATTCACGGAACTGCGAATCGTTGGTTTTCCGCCTTCTCTTGCCACTGGATAAACCACGGCGTTTCAGGCGCTTACGGGTGAAGAATTCGAACATCGGGCTGTTCGGTACGGTTCGCCGACGGACGGCAGGTTTGGTGTTTCAGACTTCCTGAATATACCCCTCAGACGATCAACATACAATCCCCGTAGCTGAAAAACCGGTAGCGCGATTCCACCGCTTTTTGGTAGGCCTCCAGCATCAATTCACGACTCGAAAATGCGCTCACCAGCATCAGAAGCGTCGATTTCGGCAGGTGAAAATTCGTCAGCAGGGCATCCACGATTTTCGGCTGATAGGGCGGGTAAATGAAAATATCTGTTTCTCCGCGACCTGTTTTCAAACTTCCAGTCTCCCGACTCGCGCAACTTTCCAGCACCCGAACCACCGTCGTCCCGACCGCCACGACCCGATCCGCTTCCCGAACGCGCGTCGCCGTTTTTTCCGAAAGCTCGAATCGCTCGGAATGCATGTGGTGTTCTTCGACTTTCTCCGCACTCACCGGCCGGAATGTGCCCAGCCCGACATGCAGCGTCACAAAATCATGCGGCAACGAATCCATCACCTCTTCGTCGAAATGCAAACCAGCCGTCGGCGCGGCAATCGCGCCCGTTTCGCGCGAGTAAACCGTCTGATACCGGTCGCGGTCCTCCATCTCATCCGGCCGTTCAATGTACGGAGGCAGTGCAAGGTGACCTTCCGAGTCCGGGTCCGGCGCTTCCGGCGAAAACTCGATGATTCGCTCCCCGCCGGGTTCGAGAACTTCCGTCACCGTCCCGACCGATTCGCCAATCTCGATTGTCCGCCCGACCCGCAGCCGTTTCCCCGGCTTCACGAGGCATTTCCAGATATTCGGCGACGCCGCATCCAGCTTCAGAATCTCCTTCCGCCCGTCATTGGAAAAAAATCGGGCCGGCTCGACGCGCGTGTCGTTGAACACCCACAAATCGCCGGGCCGCACATATTCTCCGATATTCGCAAATTGCCGGTGCTCGATCTTACCCGATTCGCGATGCACCACCATCATTCTGGAATCCCCACGCCGTTCCGGCGGATGCTGGGCAATCAGCTCCTCCGGCAGTTCAAAATCAAAATCGTCGGTTTGCATCGAATCGAAAACGCGTTCCAGTTTCCCGCATGGAATTCGACCTGCAAGGCGAACACGCCAAATCCGCCTACAAACTTCTCGCTGGCCTCGTCACGCCCCGGCCCATCGCCTGGATCACCACTCAGGATCAAAACGGTGTCGTCAATGCCGCGCCGTTCAGCTTTTTCAACGTCATGGGCACCCGCCCGCCTGTCCTCGTTTTTGCGCCCGGCGACAAAGAACCGGACGTGCCGAAAGACACCGCTAAAAATATCCGCATGACCGGCGAATTCGTCGTCAATCTCGTCGACGAAGACACTGCCGAAGCGATGAATGCCACCTCCGCCGAGCTTCTCTTCGGCGAAAGCGAAATCGATTTCGCCAGGCTGACAACCGCGCCGAGCATCGACGTTTCCCCGCCGCGAATCGCCGAATCACCCGTTTCGATGGAGTGCCGCGAACATTCCACCATCGAAATCGGCCGAGATCGCCTGATCGTCGGCACCATCACCAAATTACACGTCCGGGACGGCATTCTCGATCCGGAATCACTGCTGGTGAACACCGACGTTTTCCGCCCCATCGGTCGCATGCAAGTCCCCAGCGGCTACTGCCGGACACGCGATCAGTTCGACATGCCACGACCTTAAATCCGATCCAACAGGGTTAGTTCGACGAACAAACCCTGTTCACTCGTTCCGGGCGCGGCGCGTATTCCCGCGGATCGCGAAGAAAAGACCGAGCAGCACCAGGCAAGCTCCCGCGATTTGCCATGGAACCAGTTTTTGGCCCAGGATCCATTTTCCCAAAAACGCTGTCGCCACCGGTTGGACGAGTAAAATCACGGAAGCCAAGCTGGAGGGCAGGCCGCCGAGGCTCCACGCGATCAGACCCTGGCCGCAGGCATGGGACACGACTCCGAGCCCGATCAACGGCCACCAGCCAGCCGGGCTGCTGGGTAAAAAGGCGTCTTTGTGAATCAGAGCGAGTGGCAGCAATACGAGAGCGGCGACAGCACTGGCGCAAAACATTAACTGCGGCGCGGGGCGCTCGCGGCGATAGCGTTTCATGGAAAGCTGGTAGCTGGCATAGAAAACAGCGGTCAGGAGCGCGAGAAAATCACCGAAGACGGGATTCCCGGCCCGAGGCGGTTCGCGGCCGGAGGAACTGATTACGAGAAGAACCATTCCGCCAAAGGCAATCAGAGCGCCGAAGACAAACCGGGAGGTGATTTTTTCTTTCCAGACCAGCCAGGCAAACAACGTGACCCACAGGATCGCCGTGTTCGCCAGCAGGGTCGAATTGGCGACGGAGGTGTGCTCGAAAGACCAGTGCCAGGCCCAAAAGTCGCCCGCAAAAATGATCCCGGGAAACCACAACCAGCCGAGCGGCAAGCCCCCGGGTTTCGGTTCAGCGTGGGTTTTGGTGAAATTGCGGAACCCGCCTGTCACGGAAAGCACAACGCCCATCGCCAGCGCGCCGATAAAGAC
>JABDJT010000038.1 GCA_013003335.1 Verrucomicrobiales bacterium
CGGTGCTCGCTCGAGCATTTTCGCCTTTAACAAAATCTTATCCGACAGCGCGAAAAAAAGCGGACCGTTCACCGTCACGAACCGCTCGAAGAGCAGGAAAAACACAGTCAGCACGATGAGATAGCGCAGCAATTTAGGCTTCGCCTTCACCTCCGGCGGATCATCCTGTTCGGTCGCCTCCATCCCTGTTCACTACCGGTCAACGATTTCGAGACCCTGCGAGTTTTTGACAATTTTCGAATCCGCCAGCGCGCCGCGCCAGTGGGTGCAGGGAAAAATCACGCAGTCCCGTCCCAGCAAGCTTCCCGGGCTCAGCACCGAATTGCAGCCAACCTCCGTGCGGTCACCCACGATCGCCCCGAATTTTCGCAGTCCGGTATCTTCACCCTCGACTTTCACATTTTTCCGGTCGAGCCGGACATTGGAACAAATCACCCCCGCGCCGAGATGCGCTTTGTGCCCGAGAATTGAGTCGCCGACGTAATTGAAATGCGGGACCTCACAATTATCGAACAACACGCAATTTTTGAATTCACAGGAATTTCCCAGCATGCAGTTCTTGCCCGTGATTACATTTTCCCGCACGTAGGCTCCGCTCCGCACCGTCGTGCCATCGCCGATCCAGGCGGGTCCTTTGATTGTCGCGAAGGCTTCCACCACCGCGCCGTGTCCGACGTAGACGTCCGGCCCAATCACGGCCCGATCATCGACCTTTCCGTTGATCCGAATGGCTCCGGCTGAATCGATTCTGGCGGCTACGTAACTCCCGATTTTGCTCAACGCCGCCCAGACCGGTTCATCCTCCGCGAATAATTCGCCGTGGGCCGTTTTTTCCAAATTGAGGAAGGAGGCGGGGGAAAACTGGCTCATGAAATTTCGCGGCCGTATCGAAAACGAATGAACAGGGCCTGTTCGATGAACATACCCTGTTGGATCGTTCCGCCCGTCACACCGTCATGATGTCTTTCTCTTTGTGCTCAAGATGTTCGTCGATCGACTTCACATACTTGTCGGTCAATTCCTGCACAGATTTTTCGTAATCGTGAAACTGGTCTTCGGTCACGTCCTTGTTTTTCAGTCCATCTTTCAGCATGTCGTTGCCATCCTTCCGCGCGGAGCGGACCCGAACCCGACCCTGCTCGGCCATGTCTTTTACGACTTTCACGAGATCGACGCGGCGTTCCTCGGACAGTTCCGGAATCGGCAGGCGGATCAATTTCCCGTCCACTGACGGCGTAATGCCGAGTTTTGATTCCTTCAGGCCGCGTTCCACGTCAGCCATGATGCTGGGGTCATGCGGCTGGACGACGAGCAAGCGTGCTTCCGGCGTGGAGATTAGCGCGATATTCTTCAGCGGCATCGCTGAACCGTAACTCTCGACGTGCACGTTGATGTTTTCCACGAGTGCCGGGCTGGCCTTCCCGGTTCGCACCGTTGACATTTCGTTAAAGACGTAATCCACCGCCTTTTGCATGGCGTCTTCCGTTTCGAGCAAAATTTCTTCTGGGTCCATAGGGTAAATTGAAAAGGGTGGGCAGCTTTTGGGAAAGAGAAATGATTACCCGAAATCGGCGGGAAATCGCGAGGAAAATTTCACAACCACCCCGGCAACAGGAATCGATTTCATTTGAGCCGGATCGAATATTGATCAAAATCCCGATCCATGAAGGTTCTTTCATTCGTTGGCTGCGTCGTAGCGGCGGTATTACTTTCCACCGGCGCCGGTTCGGCGGACGGGTCAGTCTTCCTCGAAAAATTTCAACATCGACCGATTCATCCTTGCGCATGAGTCAGCCGATCTGAAACAAGCACAAAGGGAAAATCCGGCTGAAAGCAAAAAAGTTGGTCCCGGATCGACCAATCCCGAGCGGATCAAACGAAAACTCACCAATCGGAATGGAAAAGTTATTGAAGCCGAACTTCTGGATAAAAACGACGACAGCGTCAGCATCCTTGTGAACGGAATTCGCCACGAGGTGAAACTGTCTTCGCTCTCGGACGAAGATCAGAGGTTCATCAAGAATTGGATTCCTGAATGAGTGTTCTTACTTCGTCAACAACCGTTCCAATCCCTCCAAATTCCGCTTCAGCACCACTTCCACATCCTCGCTCGCGATGTGTCCGAGAATTCCAACGGGCCCGGCGTAGCCGCTGTCGATCACACTGCGAATCAGGCCGGCCTCAAGTTCGCCTGAACCGATCGGGACAATCTTGTCGGGCAATTTTTTCACATCGAATTTGTCGGGATCCTTCATGCCGTTGAGATTCAGGCAGAGAAGATGCGGCTTCATTTTCGCGAATTTGTCCGCGAAATTTTCCAGGTCGAAATGGGCGTGGTGAAAATTGTAAACGATCCCAACATGGTCGTACCCTTTTGCGTGGAGTGCTTCGCAAACCGCCACCAGATTCTCCGGCTGACCACCCCAGCCTCCGTGATTGTAGAGGCCGAATTTTACACCAAGAGCCTTTGTTTTTTCCGCAAGAGGGAGCATCGCGGCGACGGCTTTGGCGACGCGTTCCTCCTGCGAATCAGCCTTCGGAGACGGAAGCGTTTTCCACACCTGAGGGGTGATGCCGTGTTTTTGGAACAGGGAAAAGGCCGCATCGTGCTCGCTCCAGAACGCGAAAAATTCGATGCCGTGATCCTTGTATTCCTCGATCTCCGTTTCGAATTCGGCGACGTGTTGCTTTCGCCAGTCGTAGGCACATCGCTTCAAACCGAGCCGGTCCAGCATCTCTGACCGGGCCGCTGGATTTCGCTTTTTCGCATCAAACGGGACGATGCACCAGGCTACCAGATTTTCGCGCTTGAAGTTTTCGGGCACGGGTTCAGCCGCGCACGCGAGAGCTGTGGAAATGAAGGTGGAGGTGGCGAGGACTAGAATTCGGAGCTTCATGCGAGTATTGCTGGACGATCATACACCTCTCCGAATCAGTTTTACCAGTCCGCTCCGTTCGAATTCCGAATCGATGGTGACCTATTCGTCGCTGTCCATTTCCTTCAGCTTCCGTTGAAGCGTTCGCCGTGAGATACCGAGGATCTTGGCGGCCTCGGTTCGGTTGCCGCCGGTTCGATCGAGAGCGCGACGGATGAAATGCTTTTCCATCTCGGCGAGATTCAGATTTTCCCCTGACGGAGCGGATTCGCCTGTGGAATTCGAATCGCCTGCTGGCGGAGGAAAGAGCCGGGTTGGGCTTTCACCTTTCAAAAACGGCGGCAAGTGGCGGAGCCCGATCTTACTGGCATTGCACATGACGACGCCATGCTCAATGGCGGTGCGAAGCTCTCGGACATTGCCGGGCCAGTCGTAATCGATGAGGGTTTGAATGGCGTCACCGGTCAGTTCGCGGATAGGCTTGTTGTTTTCTTCCGCAAATTCTTTCAAAAATGCGTTCGCAAGCAGTACGATGTCTTCGCGGCGCTCGCGCAGGGGCGGCATGAGAACTTTGACGACGTTGAGCCGGAAATACAGGTCGTCCCGGAATTCGCCCTCGCGGACCAGTTTCTCAAGGTTTCTGTTCGTCGCCGCGATGACGCGGACATCCACCTTGATGGGCTGATTACTGCCAATCCGCTCAATGGTGCGTTCGCCGAGCGCGCGCAGCAGCTTGACCTGTGTGCCGGAATCGATTTCGCCTACCTCGTCGAGAAATAGCGTTCCACCGTCGGCTTCTTCGAACCGGCCTTTGCGGCGTTCCGAAGCTCCGGTGAACGCGCCTTTCTCATGGCCAAACAATTCGCTCTCCAGCAGTTGCTCGCTGAGCGCGGCGCAGTGAACGATGACCAGTTTCGATTTCGGGCGGTCGCTGAGATTGTGAATGGCGTGGGCGATCAATTCTTTCCCCGTTCCGCTTTCCCCCTCGATCAATACCGTGGCCCGGGTCGGGGCGACCTGCCGAACTGTGTCAAAAACCGGACTCATGACTTGCGATTCGCCAATGACGTTTTCGAGACCGTAGCGCTTGTCGACCTGCTGCTTGAGAGCCACGTTTTCGGATTCGACGGAGCGGTTGCGGACGGCACGCTTGATGATGAGTTCCAACTCATCAAGGTTCAGCGGCTTGCCGACGTAGTCGTAGGCGCCGCGTTTCATCGCATCGACCGCGACGTCGACCGATCCGTAAGCCGTCATCAGGATGCAAATTGGCGGTTTCGGCATTTTCAGTGCCTGGTCGATCAACTCCATGCCGTCCTCACCACCGAGACGGAGATCGGTGACCATCACATCGACCACTTCAGCTTTCAGAATCTCCGTGGCTTCGGAAATGTTCGCCGCAATGTAGACGTCAAATTCGTCCTCAAATGACATCCGAAGCCCGTCACGGGTGTTTTTTTCATCGTCGACGATGAGGACGGTCGTTTCAGTGAAGTCCATGGGATTTTTTACACGTCAATGACGGCTTCCGTTTCCGAAGCAGGTTTCGTTTCCAAC
>JABDJT010000041.1 GCA_013003335.1 Verrucomicrobiales bacterium
GCCGGTGAGGACTGGAAACAGGACTCCGCGGATTCGCCTTCTGCCGTCAGTCATCCGGACTGGATCGAGGCCATGGTTTTGCTCGATCCGACGACGTTCGAAACCGCAAGCTTACCCGATAAAATCGCGATCGAGGCCACAGAATTCGGCAGCGAAAAGCCCCGCCCCGTCACGTTCGATCCGGGGCCCGGCTGGCACCGGATCAATCTCGACAACATCGATCCCATCGCGCCTCCCGGTTCGCAAAATCCCACCAACGACGCACTCGAGCGGATCCGGCTCGTGCTTTCCAACCCGACCGATCGCGAGCAGATCGCCCGGTTGATGTTCGAAAAAACGCAGCGCGGAATCCGCCAGCGGATCGGTACACCGGTCACCGGTATCTCCGCGATCTTGCGCGACACGGACGGAAATCCCACCGGCATTCCCGTTCAGCTCAGCAAAAATTGGCACAACCATGCCGAAGCCAGCGTTCACTCCGGTCAGTGGTTTCATGGTATTTCCCGTCTCCGGCTTCCGCCAAAAAGCCGGGCCGAATTGGAGCTCACGATCGCATACGGTCATTGGGGCGGCGTTCCCGCAGCGTCGCATGCGCAGCTCAGTTTGATCGGTTGGGGTGGGAACCAGCTTTGGGATCAAAGCGCGATCGGGTCCTGGGGCGAAAGCATCTGCTTCGAGCCGGAGCAGGTGCAGCGCGGCTGTTCCGTGCTCGACGTCCGTCCCCTGCTGGTATTTTCGAAAAAGGATCGCAAAAAATGGGGTTGGACCAACAACGTCGGCGGCGGCGATTTCTTCCGGCTCTTTAATGAAGCCGGAAAGCGATTTCCGCACCGGGCCATGCGCACGACTTATCACCGGCAGGGTCCCTGTCTCACGGAAGTGAAGTATGCCGGAAAAATTGCGGACGGGATGAAACACTCCGCAACCGTCAGCCTCGGGCGAACCGACGACATTGTCCGCGGCACTTACCGCATCCGGCTTGATGTCGAAAAGCCGGTCGAGTTTTCGCGCTTCGTGATTTTCCAGGTCGGGTCGGATACCTACAATTCCACAGCCGAGCGAAAGTTGGCCTACGGAAATGAAACCGGCCTGATTCACGAACGGAATACCGAGTGGGGCAGCAACGTTTACCGGACCGAGCCCGCCGAATTGACCGGTCGGATCCCGTGGGTTTCCCTGCACGAAGGCGTCCCGCAGGTCCACGCCGAAGGCGGCCCCATCGCCAATCGCGGATTCGTCATTCGTTCCTGGGAAGCCCGCCTCGGCGGAACAGACGCCGCTCCCTGGATCGCGGAACGCGGCCTCGAATTTGGCGGGAACTCCTCCTCCACTGCCGACCTCGTCCCGCCTCCCGCAGTGACGCGGCTCGAGCCTGGTGATTTCGTGGAAGCGACGATCGAGCATGTCGTTCTTCCTCAATTCGGCGGGGACTACTACGGCCCCAACGACGCATTGCGCGCGGCCCTGGCAAAACACGAAAACACCTGGCGCATGGTTCACCGCGAGGCCGTGGGAAACGATCGTGAAATCAAAACCTCAACCGGCGAACTGATCCTTCGCTTTCCCGACATCCGAATCGCCGCTGCTTCCGACTCCGCGGAATTCACCCTGACCGGAGGACTCGGGTACGTTCCGGTCACGATTTCCGGGTTATCGACCCATCGCGATTTCGTGTTGCTGGTCGACGGGAAACCCGTGGATCAAAGTGTTCACGGAAACGATTTCTGGCAGGCTGATTTTGATTCCAAATCAAAAACCTGGAGCCGAACCTGGAGCCTTCCCGTCACCGACAAAAATCCACGTCATATCCAACTGGAAACGAATCAATAGGGTTTGTTCACCAAACCAACCCTGTTGGATCGCGACCACCCGAATTCTCCATGAAACCCACCGGTGATGTGTTTTCGGCGGAGCGAAAGAAAAAATAGCCGGAGCGGCGCTCAGGTTGACGTCCAAGTTTTGCGTTCGCAATCACAAGGAATGCGGAGAAGCCCGTGGTGGTTTCGCCGATTCTCTGATTGTGATGAATCAAACTTTTCTCAGCCGAACCATGGAGCGCTATCTGCAGTGCCGACTCGCAGAAGATCACGCCGAAACAGCTGCCCGTTTTCGACCTTCCCTGACGGTTTCCCGGCAATGCGGAGCGGGAATGAGCCGGATTGGGGAGGAATTGATCAGCTATCTTGACGAAGTTGATGATTCGACCGAAACCGGGTGGGCCTTGTTTGATCAATCGCTGGTGACGAAGGTCATCGAAGATCACAAGCTCACGAATTCTGTTGAACCGTTTCTAACCGAGAACACGAAGTTCCCGATCGTCGATGCCCTTGAGCAACTTCTGAACCTGCACCCGTCGGAATGGACCCTTTTCAACTACACGGCGGACACGATTCGCAGGCTTTGCCACTTGGGAAACTCAATCATCGTGGGAAGGGCCGGAAACTTTATTACGGCGGATCTCAAAAACACGTTTCATGTTCGACTCGTGGGATCTAAAGAAAAGCGAACTGCTTCGGTATCCGAACAACGGGGTATTTCTCTGAAAGCCGCCGAAGATATCGTGCAGGAAATTGATAAATCGCGGCAGAAATTCGTGAAACGACATACCGGCTCCGATGTCAACGACCCGAATGCCTATCATCTCGTGATCAATACCGACAATCTCCCGGACAAGGTTCTCGTCCGGGTGCTTGCTGACAGCCTGCTGGAGTGGGCAGTCGAATCGGAAGAATCCCGGAAAGTTGCTGCGGCGGAATTGCATTGAAACAAACCCCGCAAGAAACGCAGCAACGCATGCGAAGTTTCCTGCCAAGCTGTGATCTACATTCATATATGAAGTCAATCTTACGCCCTGTTGCACTCATCACCCTACCCGTGGCTTTCGTCGTTGCGGGTGCTGTCATTGCTGATCCGGAAGAGAAAAAAATCTCATTTACCAAGCAGATAAAGCCCATTTTCGCGGACAAGTGTATTCACTGTCACAACCGGAAGACGCTTCCCAACCGGATCAGTTTCGAGAGCCGAAAGCTGGCACTCGGAAAGACAAAAGAAGGACTGTCTTATATTGTTCCGGGAGACTCCGCGAAGAGCCTCATGATCACCGCTCTCAACGCTCCGACCTTCCACGAAAAGAAGATGCCGATGGTTGGTCCCCGCCCCACAAAGGAGGAAATCGAGTTGATTCGTCGCTGGATCGACCAGGGGGCAGACTGGCCCACTGGCCTGCGAGGTAGGATCAAACCGACTTTCCGGGCAAAGGAGTAGAAACGCCGACCTCGATCTCAAGCTGCAACGTCTTCAACCTCGGCTTTCTTCTCGCGAAACCGGGTCGGGGAGATTCCGACATACTTGAGAAAGCTTCGGTTGAACTGCGACAGCGATTGATAACCCACATCGAACGCAACCTCCGTCACGCGGGCTTGCGGATTCAAGAGCAGGCGCTTGGCCCATTCCACCCGCCGGCGGTTGACGTATTCCGTCAGCGTCATTCCGGTGGCCTGCTTGAATACTTTGCAGAAGTAAAAGGAACTCACGCCCACGTGCTGCGCGACCTCCTCCAGGCGGATTTTCTCCTCCAGATTCGCATTCACGAATCGCTTCGCCCTCACTACGACGTCCGGTTCCGAGTTCGCATCCTCAATTAAAAGGCGATTGAGCACGTCGGAAAGCTGGAGCGCAAATGCAGCAAGAATGGTGATCAGCCCTTCGTATTCTTCCGTTGAAAGAACGCGGCCTTCCTCCCATTTCTCCCGCAGCGATTCCACGTCCTGTTTCGTCTCCCCGGTTTTCTGCAAGGCGTCCCGAATTTTAGAGAATGAATCTGCGGACGGTTTTTCCGTAAATACCTGGCCAGTTCGCAAAAAAGCGACAGTTTGGTCGGCAGCTCGAATCGGAATGGAAGTCTCCCGCATGCCGGCGAAACACCGGGTCGTTTCCGGTCGATCAGCGGATGGATTGAACAGGCAGCGATTGGCGCGAACGCAAGCTTCGCATCCCGAGTTCAGGCCGCCATTGACTGCGCGGCAAAACGAATTGGTAAAAGTTGTCTCCCGATGATTCGACCTGAATTCTTCGTCTGCCGGGACCATGAACAGAGCCATGCCTGTTGCATTGGTAAAAGCAGTTCGGTAGGTTTGAAAGAGCGGAGAATTCGCCAGTTTCTGATAGATTTGATCCTCGGACGGGTGGGAAGCATTCATTGGTATTGGGGTGGTTCAACAACACCTTTATTTTAGTCCGCAGCGGTCCCCGCGAAATTCGGGTCAATTCCGACCTGATACCCCGCCCATTTGCGTAGTCCCCCTACGAAATTTTCGTAGAGTCAGGTTCTTCCGACTCAACAGGGTTGAATTACCGAGCGTACCCTGTTGGATCGAAATGTGCCTCAATTCACGCCTGCGATTCAACCCATCGGATCGCGTTGTAGGAGAGTTCCGCGGCATCCCGGAATTTCAGCTTTTCCTTGATGTGGGTTCTGTGGGCGTCAACGGTTCGAATGCTGATGCCGAGATCGCCGGCGATTTCCCTTGACGTTCTCCCTTCTCCAATCGCCCGGTACACTTCTAATTCGCGGTCGGTCAAGGATTCGACAGAGGAACCGGAAGGTCCGTTCACCAGAATTTCCATCATCCGTGCCGTCATTTTTTGACTGAGAAAAATTCCGCCACCGAGAACTTTGCAGATCGCTTGGACCAACTGCTCAGGCGCGCGATCTTTCATGACGTAGCCCCGTCCACCGGCCCGCAGCACCCGTTCCGCGTAGATTTTCTCGTCGTGAGAAGAGATCACAAGACATTTCAAATCAGGGAGCATGGATCGAAAATCCTTGATCACTTCCAGGCCATTCCTGTCCGGCAGTGAGACATCGACAATGGCCAGATCGAGATTCTCGATCGATTCCACCAATCGGATTCCCTCAGATGCAGATCCCGCTTCGCCGACGACCTCCAGTGTCGGCTCAGCATTGATCAGGTGAGTCAATCCTACCCGCATCACGGGGTGATCATCGATGACGACAATTTTCGATGGAGAATCTGAACTCATGAATCGGGGACAAAGAGACGACACCGAACTGTAGCTCCTTCTCCGGGGAAAGCGTCAATTTCAAATTCTGCACCAATAATTTCAGCCCGTCGCCTCATCGTCAGCAAACCCATCCCGGTAGAGGAAAAATCCTCCGGCATTCCTTTTCCATCATCCGAAACACAGAGCGTCACCCACCCATCTTCCACTCCCGCGGAAATCTTGATCAAATCTGCGTCGCTGTGCTTCGCGGAATTGGTGCAGGCTTCCTGCGCAATGCGAAACAACTGTACTGCCGCATTCTGCTCGATTCCGTCGAGGGCATTTTCTGTTTTGATTTCTGCAACGCAGTTGACACCAAATACCTCCCGGAAGTGAGCAGCCAACTCCTGAAGGGCGCCGGAAAATCCGTGAGTTTCCAAAGCAGCCGGCACGAGCCCCTTGGCGATCTGGCGTGCTTTCTGGACTGCATCAGCGAGCATTTCCGTCACCCGCGCAATCAACTCCGCTTCTGTCTTCCGGTCTGGCTTTAAAGAGTCCTCGAGCATCTTGGTAATGCAGGCGATTCCCGACAATTGAGAACAGAGATCATCGTGCAAATCCTGACCGATTCTTCGTTGCTCATTTTCACTGACGTTCAGAATCTCGTGCTCCAGTCTTTTTAATTCAGTAATGTCACTCGCGCAGATCACGTATCCGACTCCCTCACTTGTATCCATCTTGCTCACATGCGTTCGCAGAAAGAGCTTCGTTCCGGATCGCAGATCACAGGCGATCACAGCCTCGATCGAGGCTTGCTTTTCCAGGGCCGGAACGAACCGGTCGAAAAACGGGTGTTGGTGCGGGTGGGGGCAAATTTCCTGCAGGGATTTTCCAATTGCCTCGGCGGTATCCATCTCGAAAACCCGTGTTGCCCCGGCGTTCCACTCGCAAACAATCCCGTCCCCGTTCACAAGAATCACCGCATCATGAACATTCCTTAGGAGATCGGATTGTCTTCGGAGTTCCAAATTGCCGGCCTCCAGTTCAGCGGCATACTGACGCAGTTGTTCCTCGTTTTGTTTTCGCTCAGTGATGTCCACAATCGAGCTGAGGATCTTGGTGTCATTCCCGCTCTGAAGGGGAGTCAGTCCGATTTCTACCGGAAATTCGGAACCGTCTTTCCGCTTCGCACGAAGATCCCGGCCTGCTCCCATTTGGCGGGGCTCCGGGCTCTTGTGAAACGTTTCACGGTGGCCGGCATGCTTTCCCCGAATATTTTCAGGAACGAGATCCTCAATCGAAAGTTCCAGGAATTCAGAGCGATCATAGCCGAACATTTTCTCCGCACTCTGGTTGACCATCACGATCCGACCGGAACGATCCGCCACAATGATCCCGTTCGGAGCGGACTCAACCACAAGTCGAAACGGGTCGTCTGACGTTGATTCAGGCATGACAGACAATGCAAGCCACTCTGCAGAATGAAAAGGATTATTGGACAGGGATACCCGCAGAGTCGCTTCAACCCCGTACGACCTCCCGCTGCGCGGCCCACGAATTTTTGAATTCAATCTTGTGGTTTTCCTTCAACTTCGGAATGACGAGGCGCGCCGATTGAATCCCGGTCCTGATGACGGCAAAACCGATGCCGCTTGCTGCATGGTCCAGGAAAAAAGCGCGGTCCTTGTTGTCAATCAGCTTCCAGACCTCCTTGATCTCACCGATCTCGGAAACGATTTCCGCTGTTCCGGAAAGGTAAACGAGGTGCTCAAAATTACGGCCTGTAATCAGCCATTCAACATTCGGATTTACCTTGATGTTTTTCACCTTTCTGCTGTCAGGGGACGTGAGAGTGACAAGTTGGTGACTGTCTGAAATAGCCAGCGTTGCCATCCAGGTCGCATGGGGAACACCCGTTTCGTCTGCTGTAGTAATCAGCCCCATCCCTTCTCCTCCGAGCGATTCGCGAATCACTCTTTCCGCGATCTCCTGGTATTGTGCTCTCGATAATTCGGCGGCCGGACTTCTGGAAGACATCACTTTTTCGATAAACGGAAAGCACACTTTCCACACTGCAATCCTTGCGATTTCCCGGTCTAAAATTGTCCGTGCGTGCTTTTCGATTTACTCCTGAGCGCAAGCAACGCGATCCAAAGCGCAATCCAGGAAAAGACATTCCACCGGCTTCGAACTATTCTTCCCCTGTCATGAAAACATCCATCAAACGCATTCTGGTTCCGTTAGATCCTTCCATCTATGCTCAGGCTGCGACCGAGACGGCCTGCCTGATCGCTCGTAGACACAACGGTTCTGTGACCGGGGTTGCCGTTCTTGATTCAGCAGAAATCAGATCCTCCCTGGTACCGGCCATCGGCCCTTACTACCCGATGATGATCGAGGCCGTACAGGCAAAACTGAAACATGCCGATAAAACCCTTCACGATTGCATGGCCCGATTTTCGAAGACCTGTGAAGAGGCTGGCGTCGCTCATTCTGAAACCGAATACGAAGGGATCCCCGCCAAAAAACTCCTCGAATCGTCGATCTTTCACGACTTGGTGGTGGCAGGATTGGAAACTTCTTTTCACTTCGAAACGCGGGGCGGACCCGGCGACAGCCTGGAAAAAGTCCTCGATCGGACGATTACACCTGTCCTTGCCGTTACGGCAGAAGGGCTTGGGGATGTGAATCAAGTGCTGATCACTTTCGATGGGAGTATTGGAGCCGCCCGGGCCCTTCACGATTTTGCAGCCTTCGCTGACCCGTTCAATCCGGATGTTGTGGTCGCGGTTTCAGGAGAGCCGGAAAAAACAGCGTTTCTCGCCCGGAATGCCATGGCTTTTCTCCGGTCTCACGGGATTGAAAATGTGGATTCGATTGAGTCTGAAACACCCATCGAGGAATTGGTGAACGATGCGATGCTCGAAGAATACGATCTCGTGGTTGCCGGGATTCACTCAAAGAAAATCATCAAAGACTACTTTATCGGAAGTTTCACACGCCAACTGATCGAAAGCCGGAAGACCAATTTGTTCCTGTCCCACTGATTTGCAGAGTTATTAATCGGGTGAATGAACTGACAGGGCCAGTTCATTGAACCAACCCTGTCAGTTCGTGGTATCCTCCTTAGTCTTCCCGGTCAGGATTGACAAACCCCGGTTGGGAATCTGAATACGCTGAATTTAAAAAAGCAACCAGATCCACCAGCTGCCGGGCAGTCATATGATCCGTCAGATCCGGCATCATCGGTTCAATTCCGCCATTCAACTCAGCCTGAGTTAAAATGGACCGATACTGCTCGTTGATCACGTGCCTCGGATTCGTGATCGCGAGAATGAGATCTTCATATCGCTTCACAAACCGGACTTCTTGTCCGAGCGTCAGCAGCAATCTTCGTTTTCCTTTCGGCTCAGCGACTTGAACGCCTTTCACCTTGTGGCACTGAATGCAGTTCAATTGCTCGAACGCTTTTTTGCCCCCATCTACACTCCCTCCGAACAACCGAAATGGCGTTCCGGGTGTGTAAGGCGGGAAGTCTTCTCCCGGCGGGGTGGGTGGATTGGGCGGCGGCGGCGTCTCCGCAGTGCTCTGGAAGGTGAAAAAACCTACTCCAATCGCGATTACCCCGATCGCCAACGTAACAATTTGGATCTTTTTCATTTAACGCAAGTGTGCGGCAAATCCACGCCACCGACATTGCATCCTTTGCCGGTTTGTAGGCGTGATTTGCGATGGCCGCACAATTCATGCGAAGGAAATCACATGACGTGGATGGCTCCGTCGGAGGTGGCGTGCTGCATTGTTTCCGCGACCCATGAATCCGAAAATGAAATGGTCTTTCCAGGTAGGTAAAATCGCCGGAACGAGAGTGAAAATACACCTGACCTTTGTGCTCCTGCTTGCCTGGGTAGGGGTATCCGGAGCGTTGAATCAAGGCATTTTCACGGCAGTTTCGAGCCTCGTTCTACTAATTCTCATTTTTCTGTGTGTCCTTCTTCATGAATTTGGACATGTGATCGCCGCACTCCGATACGGAATCACAACGCCAAAAATTACACTTTTCCCGTTCGGGGGAGTCGCAACAGTCAGCCACATCCCGAAAGACCCCCGGAAAGAACTATTCATTTCATTCGCCGGGCCGCTCACGAATATCCTTCTAGCAGTCATTCTACTTTCGATTCGGGGCTCAGCATTTGAATGGAATCTCGCAGCAATTTCAAAAGCAGAAACCACCCTCGTTGACCGAATGATCTGGGTGAATGTCATCCTGGCCGTTTTCAATCTGATTCCCGCATTTCCCCTCGACGGAGGGAGAATTTTCCGAGCGTTACTCAGTTTTGCGATCGACCGAATGAAAGCCACATTCTTCGCCGTTCGCGTCGGCCAGGGATTTGCAATCGCCGGCGCTTTTATCGCAGTTTTTGCCCATCAGCCTTTTTTGTTCCTGATCGCCCTGTTCCTCTTTTTTGCTGCCGGATCGGAGGCATCCATGGCGGAAACGGAACATGCTCTCGAGGGCTTAACCGCCTGCGACGCCTCCATGGGGGAATTCCACACAGTCGAAATGGATGACACTGTCGACCTGGCGATCAAATTGATGCTCGATACCTCCCAGCCCGATTTTCCGGTCGTCAACCATTCCGGTCAGTGCATCGCCATCGCCACGCGACAGGATTTGATCCGAACCTTGCGGGAAAAGGGAGCCGAAATACCAGTTCGGGAAGTGGTGCAGACCCTGCCGGCAATGATTGATCTCGACGTTCCCGCACTCGATGCCTGGCGGAAGCTGGTTGACTCAAAACTCCCCGGAGCAGCCGTGGTCGATTCCCATGGAAAACTGGCGCGATGGCTTACGAGGGAGAATATATCCGAATTGATCCTGTCCAGAACAGCCACCCTGGAATATTCTCATCGGCAGGTCTGATCCCGCTAGAATCCGGCTCTACCATTTTTTGATTTTGCGGGGATGAACCAACCGGACATTGTCCGGCCAGGGGGCGCCTTCCCTGATCCATTTCCGCAAGATCTCCATCCTTACCCCCCAGATCTTGTCCGGTGCAGGAGGCATCGATTTGTGATGTTCCACCCCCAATTTCAAAACATCGATCAGCATGCTTTCGTCCGGTTTGCCGGGAACCAGTGCCGGGGGCTTTGAACCGGTGGTCATCGCCAGCTTCTTCGTTTCCAGGTTGAAGCCTCCGTTTTCCTTCGCGTCTTTCGAATTGTGACACTCCAGACAATTGATAATCAAAATCGGCCGGACGTGCTTTCTGAAATCGACAGGCCCATCGGGAACCTTCAGTGGCCAGGTTGGATCGCCGATATTCTCAGGCTCCTCTCCGACGATCGTAGGGCTGTGGCAGCCTCCCAAACCGACAGCAATCGCCGCCACAAAAATCCGGACCAAAAAAGAATGGGATATTTCCATGGGGAATTGTGCATCTTTCTGCCTTCTTCCACCTCCCGTTTTTTGCGAAACGGACTGCAAATCTTTTCATCGGCGGAAATTTCGCCCGATTACAATCCGACACCCGGTTGAAAAAAAAGCGGCCGGCACCACCGTTCACGAGGAACAGGGCGCCGGCCGGTGTCTGCTTTCTTTCAGGTTTGTCTGCTTTTCTGCTGTCACACGACACGCCGCCCTGCGACGGCGTTCACGATAAAGAGAATCACAGCGATGATTGCGAGAACCCACGCAACGTGGATTGCAGCGCCCATCACTCCGCTGAAGCCGAGGACTCCAGCGATGAGGGCAATGATTAGGAGGGTAATGGCCCAGGACATCATGTTTTTCGTTTCCTTTCGGTTTGGGTTTGGATTTGGTTGGTTTACTTCAAGGGAATTCTTACCGAAGCACGGATCAGTCGATCATTTCTTCGATCCGCTCGAGCGTGGCGATGTGATTCACAACGCGGGGAAGAAGCACCGCGCGAAACATGCGCTCCGCATCCGGACTCAATTTGTCGCCCGAGAGATAATTCTGGTAATCGTGCTCGCCCTTCTTCTCGCCCTGGAGGAGCGATTCAACGGCCGATTCTTCGCCAAACAAGTTGGCAGCTTTCTGCACCAGGTTGGCAAACGTGCCCCAGGCACCGGATGATTCGTCAGGAAGACCGCCCATTCTCAAAACGCACTGGGAAAGGTCGGAAACCGAACGGGCATGGTCATCGCGAATTCGGCGAAGTTGGTCGAGTTGCGGATCGCCGCCGAATTTTTCGAGAGCGAGGTCGTACGTCTCAACAGCCGAGCGCTCACCACGGAGCATGCTGTTGCAGGCGTCGATACATTGTTCCATTTCCTGGAGGGGGAGGGTCTGAGTTGTTGCATTCATGGTGATCCCTTCAATTGCATTCGGCGTGCCAAAAAGGGATTTGCCACTCTTGAAAATTGCTTAATTCGTTGTTTTACAAGTCTTTACAAAGAAACTTTGGGATTGGGGGTTCCCACTTTCATCGATTCTCGAACCCGGTTTTCATGCATTCCGCAACAGCTCTCCCGCGCAATTTGCCCGAAAATTTCGAATTGAATTTCCGCGATAATATGTTCAAGTGAACTGCTGTTCTTTCCTGCAGTAAAAATTTTCCTCCCCTCTCCCTTGGACCTCCAGAAAAAGCTCGAAATTCTCGCGGACGCCGCAAAATACGACGCCTCCTGCGCGAGCAGCGGAACCACGCGTCGTGATTCCTCAAACGCCCCGAATTCCGCCCTCGGTTCCGCCGGCGGAGCAGGAATTTGCCACAGCTACGCTCCGGACGGCCGGTGTATCTCGCTGCTGAAAATCCTGATGACCAACGCGTGCATCTACGATTGCCACTACTGCATCAATCGCCGGTCCAGCGATACCCCGCGTGCCCGTTTCAGCGTCGACGAAGTCGTTTCTCTCACGCTGGATTTCTACAAGCGAAATTACATCGAAGGCCTGTTTCTCAGTTCCGGAATCATCCGCGATCCGGACTACACCATGGAGCGTGTCGTCGAAGTCGCCCGCAAACTCCGCGAAGACCACGATTTTCGCGGCTACAT
>JABDJT010000048.1 GCA_013003335.1 Verrucomicrobiales bacterium
CGGATGCGAGCCGAGGGTATGTACCTGATGCACCCGGGACCGGTCAATCGGGGGGTCGAAATTGTGGATGAAGCGATGAACTACGAGAAGTCGCTGATCAACCAGCAGGTCGAGAACGGAATTGCCTGTCGCATGGCTGCCCTGTATTGGCTCCGGCCCGGAACTGCCGAGAGCTGAATTTCCACCTTGGGAAATTGCGCTTTTATGCGAGCGGCAGTTCGGTTTTTTGTGCCGTAGCATTTCAACGATGACACGAAATCGTCTATTCCACCTCTTCGCCCTGATCCTTCTGGCATCACCGGTATTGGCCCAGCGAGGCGACCGCAAGGGCCACGTCATGGAACCGCCGCCGGGGCACTGGAAAATTCCCGCCGCACCGGTTCTGTCGGCCGGTGCAGCCTTGAAATCCTTTTCCGTAGAAGATGGGTTCCGAATTGAACTCGTGGCTGCTGAACCCATGATTCACGACCCGGTCGCTCTTGCATTCGATGGTAATGGCCGAATCTGGGTCGTGGAAATGCGGGGATTCATGCCCAATATCGACGGGAAGGGCGAGGACGCCAAAGTCGGACGCATCACGGTTTTGGAAGATACCGACGATGATGGGAAAATTGATCGGCACACGGTGTTTATCGACGAAATCGTGATGCCCCGCACGGTCGCCCTCGCGGATGCAGACCGGACACTGCTCTGGGCCGATGGGCAAAAACTCTACGAGACGGAAATTCAGATCAGCCCGAAAACCGGAGCGATCTCGGCCGGAAAGACCGCAGTAATCGACGAAAAATATGCCAGCGGCGGGAATCCGGAGCACAAACCAAACGGGATGATGTACGCGCTCGATAACTGGCGCTACAACGCGAAGAGCGATTCCCGCTACCGGAAAATCGATGGAGAATGGGTGTGGGAAAAGACTGAAGGGCGGGGTCAGTGGGGGATTAGCATGGATGATTACGGGCGCCTCTTTACGAATACGAACTCCAATTTTGTCACCGCAGATGCAGTTGCCCCCGGTGTCACCATTCGAAACAGGAACCAGGAATTTCGGGGCCGGAAGAATACGAGAATGGGAAATCAAAAAACCTGGCCGAGTCGAATTACGTGCGGGATCAACCGGGGATACCTCGATGGATATCTTGACGAAAACGGATTCCTGACCCGCCCCACGGCGGTTTCAGGCCTCGCCGTTTACCGCGGTCACCAGTTTCCCGAAGAGTTTTACGGAAACCTGTTCCTCAATGAACCGGGCGGGAACCTCGTGAAACGTGCTGTCATGACGGAATCTCCGGACGGCGGCTGGGAAATTGAGCCCGCTTACGAAGGACGCGAATTCTTCACCTCGCTCGACGAACGGTCCCGGATTGTGAACTGCTACACCGCGCCCGACGGGACGCTGTATCTTGTCGATATGTATCGTGGTATCCTGCAGCACGCAGCCTATGTCACGACTTACCTCCGGAAACAAATCGAAGACCGGGCGCTCGACATGCCGGTTGGCCTTGGTCGGATTTGGCGGGTGAGACACGAGAATGGAAACGACCCGGGTGCTGCGCCGAAGATGCAGGAGGAATCCAGCGTGGAGTTGGTGGCACATCTTTCCCATCCAAACGGATGGTGGCGGGACACCGCGCAGCGAATTCTTGTGGAGCGTGCAGACGAATCCGCGGTCGAGCCACTTCAGGAACTGTTGAAGAATTCGGACAATCCGTTGGCAAGAATTCACGCGGGGTGGACCCTGGCGGGTTTGGAAAAACTGACGCCTGAGGATGTCGCGGACGGCTTGAAGCAAAGCGCCAAACAGCCATGGGCTGCCGCCGAATTGATCCGGGCGGCCGATTTTCTTGCCGAAACCGACGCTGCCGCAGATACCCTCGCGGCCCTGAAGTCAGCGACCGAAATGAAGTCTCCGCACGTTCGCCGCCAACTGGCTGCCTCTCTTGGTCTTTACGGTAGGACCGGCACAGCGGTTCTCGCTGAGACCCTTGCCGATTCCGATGACGAACTGGCCACCGAATTGGCGATTTCCTCGGTCGAGGATCGCGAAATCGATTTGCTTTCCGCCTTGCCTGCGAGCCACGGGGCACGACCGGGTCTGATCGCGGCGGTTTTGAAGGGCGGAGACAAAGAGTCGACAGAAACACTCTTCGCACTCGCCCAAACCGAATCCGATTTTCGAATGCTCGGCGAATCGGTTGTCGCCCTTCGCAAGACGGATGCTGCTGTGAAATTGCTCTCCGTCGCAGCAGATGGAAAGGCACGGGACGCGGTGTCCGGAGGCATGTTGGCCGCTGCAAAAAGCGGGAAATTCAAACCGCTCGCCGTGAAATCCCTGCCGGAAAATCTCGATCCGAAACTCGGCAAAGTTTTCCAGATCGGAGGCGGAAAAAAAGTCGTCTTCCTGAAAACGGCGTCTGACAAAAAATTGTTCGAAGTAGGGAAAGTGAATTACACCCGCGTTTGCATGGCCTGCCACCAGGATCATGGGAAAGGACAGAGTTTTCTGGCACCGCCGCTGGTCGATTCGGAATGGTTGACCGGCCCGGATAAACGACTCATCGCGCTCACGATGGATGGAGCCACCGGTCCCATTCATGTGAACGGCAAGCTGTATGAGGCCCCGGAAATTCAGCCGCTCATGCCCGGATTACGGACCAATCCCGAAGTCAACGATGAACAAATCGCCGCAATTCTGACCTACGTCCGCAATGCCTGGGGAAATGCCGGTCCGCCCATTTATCCGAAGGCCGTTACGGACTATCGGAAAAACAACGAGATGCACGCGCCGTTTACCGAGAAGCAACTGAAGGCGATCAAGTGACGAAACGATCCAACAGGGTTGGTTCGCCAAACAGACCCTGTTGGTTCGGAAACGCGTCATTGCGGTTTAAGGGCAAACCGTGATTCAATCTTCCCATGACCAATCGTAGAAAATTTCTCGCGGCTGCATCAGCCGCCGCAGTCGTTCCGCCTTCCCTTTCCTCCGCCGGCGAATTTACCGGTATCATTAAAAAAGCGACCAAACTGTCCATGGTCCAGGAGCCGGACATGTCGACGCTCGAAAAATTCACGATGCTGAAAGAAGTCGGCTTTGACGGAACGGAAGTGCGATCTTCCGAGACTGATAAACTGAAAGAATACACAGCGGCGATCGAAAAATCAGGTCTGCCTGTGCACGGGGTCGTGAATTCCTCCAATCCGGATTTGAAATCGGCGATCGAGTTCTCGAAAGCACTGGGCGGAACCAGCGTACTCTACGTGGCCCGCTACGACAAGAAACGGCCGCTCATGGAGAGCTGGAACGAAACGAAAGCAGTCGTCAAAAAGGGGCTGCCTCATGCAGAAAAACACGAGGTCAAGATCCTTGTCGAAAATGTCTGGGCCGGGTTCCTGATTTCCGCCCTCGATATGGAGCGCTATGTCGATGAAATCGACAGCCCCTGGTTTGGAGCCTATTTCGATGTGGGGAACAATGTGCGTTGGGGCATACCGGAACATTGGATCCAGATCCTCGGCAAGCGGATCGGGAAGCTCGATATCAAGGAGTGGGATGCCGGGAAACATTCCAACGAAGGTTTGCGTGCCGGATTTTCCTCCGAGCTCGGAGAAGGAACGATCAATTGGAAAGGCGTCCGTTCCGCTCTGAAGGAAATCGGTTTCAAAGGCTGGGCGACTGCCGAGGTGAGAGGCGGGAACCGGGAGCGGATGGCGGATATCGCGAAGCGTATGGATAAAATTCTGGGGCTGGGTTGAAGGCCCAAATCCTTGTTTTTTCTAAGACTCGTGGTCCCGTTCCGTTCCGATTTCTGAGATGTCCGAGAAAATGGAGAACCCCTACGAAAAATTCGGCGCGCACGCGTGCGAAGTGGCTGCAGGTAGACGCTGGCTGTGGATTTTCGCGGGTATTTTCTGCCTTGGCATTGTGGCAGCTCCGATTGGCCGGAACCTGTACGAAGCTCTGAAATCAGTCGAAAGCGGCGGCGAGCGCTGGATCCCTGTCGTGAAATTCTGGGATGTGGATAACGAAAAAACCGAAGAGGCTCTTCGTCAGAAACGAAAAAAAAATGCCTCGATCACGAGGACCGAACCGATTTTGCGCGATCACCTGCAGGCGTTCGAAGGCGAAATCAAAAAAGCGGATTTTCGGGATGCAATCGCGAGCCGGGAACAGAAAACCCTCACCGGGGTGTTTGAAGAAGGAAATTTGAAAGTGCGGATTGGTCGGGATGGCTGGTTTTTTTATCAGCCGGCGGTTGATGCACTGACACGTTACGGCCCCCTGAGACCGGAGCCGGACAGTGTCATGAAAGATCCGGACCGCCCGGAGTGGAATCCGGCCGGACCGGTAATCGAGCGATTCGCCGACCAACTTCAGGAGAGGAACATCGAGCTACTTCTCGTTCCAGTGCCGGTGAAAGCGATGATTCACCCGGAACATTTCGATGCCGGGCTGGAGGCCCCGCTGCAGCATCCGGATCAGGAGGCATTTTATGAAAAACTTCGATCCCACGAAAACATCGAGTTGCTTGATTTGACGGATCTCTTCCTGGACCTCAAAGCGAAAAACGGGCCGGTTTTTCTCAAGCAGGACACGCACTGGACTCATGACACGATGCAGGCCGCGGCAGCTGCTGTGGCCGCGGCTGTAAATGAAAAACCCTGGTTTGACTCGTTGGACAAAAATCTGGAAGTAAAGACGGAGACCGTCACGCGCAGTCATCAAGGCGATTTGGTGGGTATGCTGAGTCTGCCGGATTCGGCCGCGCTGTTTTCCCCCGAAACACAGGAGATTGAGTGCGTGCTCGACGCTGAAACCGGAAAGCCGCTCACGGATGATCCGGCCTCACCGATCGTCTTGCTCGGGGATTCGTTTGTGAACATTTACAACACCCCGGGGATTGGATTCGGTGAGGAAGGCGAATCGGAAATTGGAGCGGGATTTGCCGCCGCGCTTGCAAGAAATCTCGGGACTAGGTTGCACAGTTTCACCTCCAACGGCGAAGGAGCGACCGGAGTGCGTCGGGATTTTGCCCGGATGGGGAAAAGCGATGTAGCGAAGAAAAAACTGGTGATCTGGGTCGTGGCTGCGCGGGATCTGCTGTTGTCGGAAACGCCGGGAATTTCCGCCGGAGTGCAGTGGAAAGACGGCGTGTGCAACACGGGAAACACCTACGAACAGGGTCCGGCAACGGTCATTGCCACGGTTGCGGAACGGTCCGGACTGGGAAACCCGAAGCAGACTCCCTATGAAAATTCGCTTTTTTCCACGTTGGTTGAAGTCGAATCAGTCGAGGAAGGGGGTCCGTTTGGGGGGAAGCAGGCGCAGGTTTTCCTGTGGGGGTTTCAAAAGCGAAAACTGTTGCCCGCTTCCAACCTGAAGGTCGGGGACCGGGTCCGTCTCGACCTGATTCCCATGGCTGAGGCGGATGCCACCGAAGGAACAAAGGGAGCCAACCGGTCCGATGACTTGTTCCTGATGGATCCACTGCCGCAAATGTTTGCGCGAAAATTCACCCCTTTGGCGCCAACTGACGAACCGAAGTAACAGGTTTCGGTCCGTTCGGCAAACAGACCCTGTTGGTTCGTAGATCGGAAAAGTGTTCGTAGCCGTTCCGATTCCTGACTCTTTTCTTGAAGCAGACCCGTCAATCAGGCAGAATCCCGCCCATTGAACGCAAAACTAGTCAATGTCGCTACCGGCGAGGCTTCTGACCTGGCCGCAGTTTCCATGCTGGGACGCAGCGGGGAGTGCAACGTGGTGATTGCCGATCCGCGAGTTTCGCGGCGGCACGCGATGATCCGGAAACAGGATGACGGGTTCTGGTTTTTTGATTTGGGAAGCTTTAATGGAACCTATCTCAACGGATCGCGGGTCACGGCAGCCCGGAAATTGAACCAGGGAGACGTGCTCGACATTGCCGGCAACCAGCTGGAATTTCAGCAGGAGGGGGCAGCGCTCAGCGGTGACAATTTCGACGAAGACGATTTCGGGGCATCCACCATCGCTTTGATCCGTTCCACGCCATTGATCATGCTGGTCAGCGATGTGAAAGGATTCACCAGTTTATCTGAAAAGCTTCCGCCGGATGATTTGGCGCAGATTATTGGAGGTTGGTATGCGAGTTGCGAAATGGTCATGGCGGAACACGGGGCCACGGTGGACAAATTTATCGGGGACTGCGTGCTGGCCTACTGGACCGAGGTTGGGCCGAATCAACGCCTGGCGGCCCTGAAAGCCGCCCGGGATTTGGTTCAAGCTTGTGAAGACACCTACCATTCCCGTCGTGATCTGTTTGAATCTCACGATGTCTCTTTTGAGGCCGGATTAGCCCTCCACATTGGAAAAGTGGCCTATGGAGGTATGAGCCAGGGTGAGTTTACGCTGCTCGGAGATCCGGTGAACCTGACTTTCCGACTTGAGACGCTTACACGCGAACTCGGCTGCGGAGTGGTCACTTCTGGCGATTTCGTCAACGACTGGCCGGAAGGCAAAGATTACTGCGAAAATCTGGGTGTTCACCAGGTGAAAGGCCGCGCGCAGGGAACGGAAGTTTGGGCCGTCCGGTCATTTCCGGAGTGAGCGATCAGAGTTGATTGTAGCGATCGCGGCGGCAGAGTCCGAATCCGGCTGATCAATCAGGCAGTCACCCGCATCGGCATGATGACGTAGAGAAATGGCTCGTCGATTTTGATCACGCCGGGACTCATCTCATCGATCAGATCGAGGTAGACTTCGTCCAGATCGAGAGCCCTGAGGGGGGCCATCATGAACTCGGGATTAAAGGCGATCGTGAGATCAGGCCCGTCGTATTTGATGGAGAGGGTTTCTTCTGCTTCCCCGATTTCCGGCGAATTCGCAGAGATCTTCAATTCTTCGCCGGAAAACGCGAGTTTTACGGAATTGGATTTCTCGCTGGCCAGGAGGGCGACCCGCTTGACGGCATTCAGCAGAACTTCCCGCTCCAGGGTGACACGGTATTTGGCTTCCCCGGGAATCACCTGGCGGAAATTCGGGTAATTTCCTTCGATCAGTTTGCTGACGAGGATGGAGTCATTCAAATCAAATCCAATCTGGCTTGCGGACAGGCGAACCCGAACTTCTCCCTCGTCAGTCAGGAGGCGCTGTAATTCGTTGACGGCTTTGGTGGGAATGATCACGCCGGTTTCGTCGTCTGATGGGAATTCGAGATCCTGCTCAACCATTGCGAGGCGTCGTCCGTCGGTCGCGACAAGCGTGAGGGAGCCCTCCTTGAGCAGGCAGTTGATGCCGTTGAGGACATAGCGGGTTTCGTCTGTTGAGATTGCGTAGGACGTCTTTTTCAGAGCATCGCGCAGCACCTTTTGATCGATCGTAAATTCCCGTGCTTCATCAAAGCTGGCCAGCGGCGGAAACTCTTCTTTATCCAAACCGAGGATTTTGAAAAAACTCGGGCCGCTGCGAACACTGGCGACATTGTCGGAATCAATTTCGACGGACACTTCTGAAGATGGCAGTTCTTTTACAATTCCGACAAGTCGGCGCGCCGGGAGGGTAGTGGAGCCGCCCTCGTCGATTTTGGCTTTTACGCTTCCGCTGATTCCGACGTCCAGATCGGTCGTGGAAAGCTGCAGAGAGTCGCCATCGGCTTCTATCAACACATTGGATAGGATTGGAAGGGTGGTGCGGGTGCTGACTACGTGTTGAACCTGCTGGAGCCCTTCTAAAAAGTCGTTTTTGTCGATCTGAAATTTCATACTGCCTCACGACCGCCGGACGGATCGGTGGCCGAATATTGAACGCATTTGGACGATGTGTCTAATGCAAAAGTACTCACAGCTCCTGAACTTCATCGACGCGGTCAAAAAACGGATTTTCGGGTTC
>JABDJT010000073.1 GCA_013003335.1 Verrucomicrobiales bacterium
CGCGCGCGCCGAAATTCGCCATGTCGAGACAGCCCGGCGTCACGATTGCAGGCACGCCTGCTTTTCCGGCGGCATCAAGCCGCGTCGGTCCCGCAGTCAGCGTGCCGCCGCATAATTCGTCGGCCCACTCCGTCGTCGTGATATCGAGCACGCCCGAAATCAGACCGTCTTCGATCAGCGTTTCCATCGTCTTGCCGCCCGTTCCGGTCGCGTGAAAAACGAGAACTTCGTAACCCGCGGCTTCGATAATTTCGCGAGCGTGATCGACGCAGTCGGTGGTGTTGCCGAACATGCTCGCGGCAATCAGCGGGCGTTCTTCGTCCGAAGCAGATTCGATTTCCGCCTCAACCATTCCGCAAATCGCGCCGCCTGCACGGGTGAAAATCGTTTTGGAAATCCGGTTCAGCCCCGCCACATCGACGATGCTGGGGATCATCGTGATGTCTTTCGATTCCACGTAGTGAGCCGTGTTCCCGCTCGCCAAAGTCGAGACCATTACCTTCGGAAAACCAATCGGCAAACCGCGCATCGCCGCGCTTCCAATCGCCGTGCCACCACCACCGCCGAGGGAAATGATGCCGTCGATCTTTCCGTCAGCTGCGAGTTGTGCGACAAACTTCGGAGCCGCCTGACTCATCGCGACGACGCATTCGCCGCGATCTTTTCGCGCCATCAAAGCAGGCAGATCGACACCGTCCGCCGCAGCGACTTCGTTGCGATCAATGTCAGGCTGAATCGTCGGATCTCCGCCGGTTCCGACATCGATCAAAAGCGTGGTGTGTCCGTTTTTGCGTATCAGGTCCGCGACAAATGCGTGTTCTTCGCCTTTGGAATCCAGCGTTCCAAGAACGGCGATGGTTTTGGGGGTTGCGCTCATGTTTCAAAAATTTACTTCGTGCGTTCGAGGGGGATTGATTTGAATTCCTTCGTCAGATTCGTCAGCGAATCTTCCACCGCCATCCGCTCCAAACTCGACGCGCCGACAAAGCCGCTCGCATCCGTCCGTTCGTTGATGAAAGCCGCATCCGAAGGCGTCGCGATGGGTCCGCCATGCGACAGGTAAATCACGTCATCCCGAACTGTTTTCCCGGCATCGATAATCGCCTGCGTTTGCGTGGCCGCATCGTCCAGCGACATCGCTGCATCCGTCACTCCAATTGATCCGCCGACCGTGCAGCCGACGTGCGCAATAATCACATCCGCGCCCGCTTCAGCCATGTCCTTCGCTTCCTCTGGAGAAGCCACGTAAACGATCGAAAAAATGTCCATCTTGCGGGAGAGCGCAACCGTCTCGACTTCTTTGTAGGTGCCCATTCCCGTTTCCTCCAACTGCTGGCGAAAATCCCCGTCGATAATCGAGTGAGTCGGAAAATTGTTCATCCCGGAAAAGCCCATCGCTTTCACCTGCTGCAGCCAGTGCCACATGCGACGTCGCGGGTCGGTGCAATGCACTCCGCAAATGACCGGAATTTCTTCGACGACCGGCAACACTTCGTATTCCCCGATTTCCATCGCGACCGCGTTTGCATCGCCGTAGCCCATCATGCCCGCGATCGAGCCGTGGCCCATCATCCGGTAGCGGCCCGAGTTGTAAATGATGATCAGATCCGCGCCGCCTTTTTCAATAAACTTCGCGCTGATTCCCGTTCCGGCACCGGCAGCGATAATTGGTTCGCCCTTCGACAGCGTGTCGCGAAGGCGTTCTATGATTTCTTCTCGAGTGTAGGGGTTTCCCACCCCAGTCCATGGATTCGGCATGGGCCTATTCAAACGGAACGCCCGGACTCAGGCAACAGTTTCCGCATCCCTGTAACGCACCAGAGTATATTGAATATCCACATTATTTTGGCTGAAAACCGTGCCAAATCACTCACTCAAACGACAACTCGATCGCCTCAATCATCGGCTTTGATTTGTTTTCGGTGGAGTCCTCGATTTTCACTTCGATCTGGAAACCGAAGCCTTCCGGCAGCTTGGAGACGTCCAGCGAAGCCGGCGTTTTCTTCACCTGCTTGGAAAATCCCTCGATGTAATCGTAGGTCTCTTTCACTTCCTGCCAGTCGGTCCATTCATCCACGGCACCGTCTTTGTCCACGTCGACGCCGACGCGAACGGTCACGGTTTCCACCCACGGACCGGGACTGGTGTAATCGGTTTTCTGCTGAGTGGCGAGGTAGAACTGCCCTTCGGCAAAACACACATCCGGATCGGGGTGGCCGTTCCCAATTTTGTCGCACCAGGTAAATTCTTTGTCGATCGATGGCGAAGTGAACCAACCGACCGCCATCTGATGTCCGCCCGCTGGATCGTAATCGCCGAACAGGTAATATTGACCACCAACGCAGATCGCAGCCCAGTCGCCATAGGCTTCCTGCTCGGGCTCGTGAATTTCGTATTCGGCGACATTCGTTTTGTAATTCTCCGGGTCTTCCTTTGCCCAGTGCGGGTGATTGTAGGTCGCCATTTTCCCCGTCGGCTTGGTGCGATTATCGACCGCAGGCTTTTTGGCGACGAAATCGCTCACGCCGTTCGGACTGACAAAATGGCCGGCCAGCGGCGAGTCCCAGCTCCGTTTGTTTGCCGAAATCGGGCTCCAGTCTTCGATGATGCAATGAATGTTGCCGTCGAGATCCCGAATGAAACCGGCATCTGAACCGTGCGACGGATCCTTCACTGCGATGCCCTTGTTCTCGCCCGGCAAGCCATCCGTCAGGTCGCTGTCGACATAGACATGCGGGTCCTGGTCGTTGGGAAAATCGTAATAGATCAGCGCCTTGCCATCGATCATCTCCGCGCTCGTCACCCATTTTGAAAAGCCTTCGGTGACCGGCCCGTGATGCACCCAGTTTTTCATATCGCGGCTCTGCCAGGCGTGGTACCCGCCCAGCTTCGGCTTCAGGCCTCCGGGAGCGTCGTATTGATTCGGAAACGGCGTCGTCTTCAGCGGAATATCGAATCCCTCTAACTTCGCGTCCTTTGCCTCGAATTTCGGCTGCGCCTTTGCTTTTTCTCCCTTTTTGCGACGAGGCTGTCCGCCATATCGGCCGAACATCCAGTAATTATCCGGCCCCACCGTCAGCAAAACCGGAGCGTCCGCCAGATTCGACGGCCCGAGGTTCTCGATCGGATTCCAGTTCTGCCAGATCGGCGATTGAGTGATTGTCAGGGTTTTCGCGGACTGCTTTTTATCGAAAGATTTCAGCTTTGTTTTCAGCGTCCCTGATTTTTCGACAGGCGAGGCCATGCCTTTTTCAATGGCAATCCCGTCCCATGATTCGATCTCCGAATCCCACTGCGCCTCATCATCGATGGTCCATGGCTCAGCTGCCTGAATGGAGACTGACAGAAGAAGGGTGAAAAGAAATGCGAGTGTGGTTTTCATGTTTCGATTTTGAATTGGGTTTTCACGAACCAACAGGGTCTGTTCGATG
This sequence comes from Verrucomicrobiales bacterium, assembly GCA_013003335.1. Taxonomy (GTDB): domain Bacteria; phylum Verrucomicrobiota; class Verrucomicrobiia; order Verrucomicrobiales; family DEV007; genus JABDJT01. The sequence goes on from JABDJT010000073.1 coordinate 3,432, forward strand.
AATCAACCTTGTTCGTTCGTTTTTAGAGCTTTTCGACCTCGGTAAAATAAGCGCCGCCGGCTTTGCCTTTCTTGTCATAAAGCCACGTCAACAATTCGGTTTTCCCGGCGGGTAGGTCGAGTTCAAAAACGACGCCTTTGCTGCCGGGCTCGACTTTGGATTCGGCTGTTTTGCCGGCGATTTGGACTTTGGCGCGTTCCGCCACGACGGGTTTATCGGCGACGATGGGGAATTGGCGGAGGGTGATCTTGTAACGGCCGGCTTCTTTCACGTCGACCTTCCACGGACCGGTCACTTTGGGCAGTTTCTTGATGGAACCAAAATTCCACGGCGGATTTCCCGTCGGCATATACCAGTCTTGCGAGCAGAGTTCGGTCGGATTTTGGGCAGGATTTCCGAGGTCAATGTGAACGGGTGTGAGGCGCGGTTGAACCTTTTCCCAGAACGGATCGTAGAGCGCACGCAGTCGTTTCACGACGTCAGGATGCTCCGCGGACAGGTCGTTTTCCTGGGCGAGATCTTTTTGAATATCGAACAGTTTCTGCTCGTCGGAACTTACCAGACGCCACTGCTCGGTCATAATGACGGTGTAATCGAAAGGCCCGGGAGGAAGTGCCCGGGCATGCGCTCCGCCGAGGTATTGCTCGACCAAATGATTGCGCGGCCAGTCGTATTTTGCACCGTCCAGCAACGGTTTGAGAGAGAGTCCATCCGGCGCGTAGTCTTCGGAAACGGGGATTTTGCAGAGATCAGCCAGCGTCGGGAGCACGTCGATGTGGGCGGCGAGCGTGTCGATGTCGCGACCACCGGTCAATCCGCCCTTCGGCCAGTGAATAAAAAACGGAACGCGGATGCCGCCTTCGTAAACGGACGATTTTTTGCCGCGCATGCCGGCGTTATAACCGAGCGTGGGAAGGGAAGTCAGGCCGTTGAATTTCGCGCCGGCGGCCGTGCCGTTGTCGGTCATGAAAATCAGGATCGTGTTTTCCGCCACGCCGACTTTTTCGAGGTGCTTGCGGAGCAACCCCATGTTGTGATCGATGTTGGCGACCATTCCGTAAAAATTCGCGTTGGCGACCTCCTTGTTTCCCTTGTATGGCTCGGCCCACTCCGGTGGAACGAAGTAGGGGCCGTGCGGAGCGTTCAGCGCGAGGTAGAGAAAAAACGGATTCTTTTTGTTCTCCTCAACGAAGCGCATTCCCTCCCGAAACCAGACATCAGTGCAGTAGCCCTCGAATTTTTCGAACTTCCCGTTTCGCTCGTAGGTGTCGTCGAAATAATCGTTGCCCCAGTAGTCGGAAGCCTGCCCGATCCCGCCGCAGCGATGCCAAACGACATCCTGAAATCCGCGGTCCTGCGGGCGATGCGGCGCGTTGTCGCCGAGGTGCCATTTGCCAACCATCCCGGTCGCATAACCGGCATCGGCGAACAGATTCGCCACCGTTTTTTCATCGGTGTGCATCATCGTCCGGCCCGAGCTGGTCCGAAAGGCACCAGTGTGGCCGGGAGTGTTCCCCGTCATCAACGCAGCACGCGTCGGCGTGCAAAACGAGCTTACGTGAAAATCGGTGAAGCGAACTGATTCAGCGTGGAGTTGGTCGAGGTGCGGCGTTTTCAGGATCGGATTTCCATGGCAGCTGAGATCGCCGTAACCCTGGTCATCGGTCATGACGAGGATGACGTTGGGCTTTTCGGCTGCGCCAAGGGCAAATGAGATAACGAGCGCAACTGTTCCTGAAACTAGTTTTTTCATGGAGTAACATTGGCCGAAAAGCCGGATATTCTACAAAATTAGGATCCCGATGAATTTGACACCATTCATCGCCCTGATTGGCTATTGACGATCTCCCACTGAATCGGAGAATAGCCTGCTATGATGCGATTTTCCCTTCTTGTTCTTGCCCTGCTTTCTGTCGGGGCTTTGACGCTGCCTGCAAGCGGGAAGGATCACTTTCTGGTTGTGGCCGGCGGGCAGAACGCGGCAAACAATCAAGTGTCGCTGGAGAAAAACGTGTTGTTCTTTCGCAAAGTGCTGGAGGATGCAGCCGTCCCCGGGGCTGATCTGACGGAATATTTCAGCAGCGGAAATGCCGATTTCCGGACGGTTCAGTTTGCGGCGAAAGACTACGATGTCCCGGCGGCGAATCGCTACATGGCGCGGCTGTTTGGATCGACCTATTATCTCAATCTTCAGTATCGGAAACACACGCTGGGGGAGGTGGATGGGATCACGTCACCGGCGAATTTGAATCAGTGGTTCGACGATCACAAAGACTCGCTTGCACCCGGTGATCGGGTGATTCTTTACGTGACGGCGCATGGCGGCAAAAGCAGCGACAAAAAAAAGCCGGAGAACACGCGGATTCATCTCTGGAATCGGCAGACGATTGATGTGCGATCGCTGCAGGCGAACGTGAAGAAGCTCGCGGATGATGTCGAGATCGTGATGGTGATGGCGCAGTGTTTTTCGGGTGGATTTGCGCATGCGCTTTTTAATGAAACGGATCCCAAAGCCGGAACGTTCGATCATCCGGTCTGTGGATTTTTCGCGACGGTGTCGGCTCGTGAATCGGCCGGCTGCACGCCGGATATCAATGAGGAAAACTACGACGAGTTCACGAGTCATTTCTGGGCAGCGATCCGGGGCGAGACGCGAATGGGCAAGCCGGTGACTGACTGCGATTTAGATGGGAACGGCCGGATTTCGTTCGATGAAGCGTATGCCTACACGATTCTGACATCGAAAAATATCGATATCCCGATGAAAACGAGCGGCGCGTTTTTGCGGGCGCGGAGTCGCTATCAGAAAGGGAAAGCCGGTGAGAAGGCGGAAGCGAAGTTGCTGGCGCAACACCATTCCTATGCGGAGACGCTTGCGCTCGCGGAGCCGGTTGAGCGGGCGATTCTCGAAGGGCTTTCGGAGCAGTTCGGTTTGAGCGGGGATGCGCGCTATGCCGCGGTTGAAAAGGCGGCGGCGGAAATCGAGAAAAAGCGGGCGGATCTTCTCAAGCAATACAACGACAAGAAGCGGGTCGCGTCGGGGC
>JABDJT010000099.1 GCA_013003335.1 Verrucomicrobiales bacterium
GGAAGCAGCACCGTACATTGGAGAGGCAGAGCTCCTCAAGCAGCCCCCTCCGAAAAAAAAGGTGAGCGAAGCTCCGAAATCATCCAAAGACAAGGTGATTCTCCAGGACAACTGAGAAATTCTCACACCGGACTCTTCCGGTTGATTTGGAACGCTCAGCAATCCCCCCTCCGGTTCATACCAGGCCGATGAAGGAGATGGCAAACACGACGAGGGCCTGCTGCCAACGGCGCCTGGGGTTTTCGGGGTCGACTTGTGAAAAAGCCCACACGGTGAACAGCACTGCTGGCAAAGCGATCAGGGGCGCGGACGACCAACCGTTGAAGGCGAGAAGGGGAAGAAAACTGAGAATCACCGCCTTCAAACTCACGAGGATGATTCGCAGGCTGCGAGGCCAGTCCGGTTTCAGGACCGCCAGGGTGCCAAACGAGGTCATTGCGAAATACCCGGCGATCACGATTGTAAACGGCACCACGTAGTAATCCGGTTGGCGCTGAAAAACGGTGCCGATCAACATCCAGGCGATTGTGGTGGCAGCGAGCCCGAGTATGGATCGGAGATCGTGATTCAGTTTGGCATCGACTTTCTGAACGAGCGGAGTGTGGATCAGGTGACTCGCGAACAAAATCAACGGCGGCAGAAACCAGAGCCAGCTGCCCAGGCTCCAGCACAGAAACCCGTATAACACCGCGCCGAGAATGGCGCTGCCATCGAGCGAACTGCGTTTTCGCACGATCATCACCATTCCCAACAAAATCACCAAAACGAGCAGGCGAATCGCCATTTCGCCGTCGGTTTTGTCCATGAATCGCTGGAGGGCGAACCAGCCGCCAAACGGAATACACAGGTTGTCGAGCCCGTGCGTTGCGACTGCTTCGAACAGCATCACGAGCACAGCGAGTGTCAGCGCCACCAGCAACGTGCCCGAACGACTCAGTTCCGGTGCCGCGAGCAGGAGCGGGATATGAGCGCTGAAAAACGTGGCTGTAAAAATCGTGACTGAACCCTCGGCACTCTTCCGGCCGGACAGCGTTGCGTATCCTGTTTCGCCATAGCGTTTTCCTACCAGGGCTCCGGCCGCATCCGCCACGGTCAGAATCAAAATGGGAATGCAATACAGAATCGGGTCGCCCTTGGATAGCCAGAACACGAGAGCGACGGCGAGGGTGAAATAGATCTCTCCAAAGGTCCGGCGCTCGACTCCGTGTAGTGCGCCGCCGACCCCTTCGCGCAGCGAACGTTTCATCCGCAGAATCAGGAATCCGGAAATCGCCAGGACCCCCAGGACGAGAACCGGCCAAAGTTCGTCGAACAACCACGGGAATGAAAGGGTGACAGTGCCAAGCGAAACGTGAACGGCTTTCCGGGCCAGTTCGGCTTCCCAGGAAAATCGTCGGGCCAGCCAGCTGATGCCCACCATCAACGCCGCGAGGATCACGCTGACGAGGACGATGGCGGCGACGGGATGCATCGCCTGAACATACCCGACTTCAGGCGTTCGGTTCAACCGAATCGAGCACGACCTGCAAACCGGGAGCGACTCCGCGCTCGACAGCCGCTTCGCGTAGACGCTCCACGGCAACCGGAATGTGCTGGAGAAATTCCGATTTACCCATGTTCAAACCGAGATTTCCGTAGGCCCCGAGCGCCTGCATGAGTCGTTGGGCACCGCAGCGATGGAGGCGTTTTTCAAACAATTCACGGGACTCACCGGTTTTCCTCAGATCGAAATAATAAGTCGCCAAATCGTCTCGATGAGCTTTTGAAATCGAAACGTACGGGTCGTAAATCAAGGAGGCGATGTCGTATTCCGGCAGCCCCCAGCGCATACCCTGGTAATCAATCAGCCACGTCCGCCCGCGCTGCACCATCACGTTCGAGCTTTGAAAATCGCGATGAATCAACGCACGTGGTTCCCGGGTCAGGGCCTCGCAAAGCTCCCGCAATTCAGTTCCATTTCGAATCTCATCAGCCGTTTCGCCGTCCAGACCGGGACAAAAATTCGCCACGAAATTATCGAAAAAATAACCCTGCTCCCACCGGTACAGCCCCTCATCAAACCCGCCTTCCATGTCCGGCAGTTCATTCGGAGCATTTTCTTCAGCCACTTGGTGCAGGGCAGCCACCGCCATGAGCGCATGCTGATACAGCAGCCGTCGGTAATCCCAGTCGTGGCCCGAAAAATCGCTGAGGTGCTGGCTTCCGAGATCTTCGACCCACAGCAATTGTTGGTCTTCATCTTCGCCCCGGATACCCGGCACCCGGATTTCGAGAGACTGCAAAAATTTCGTGATGGCGACGAATCGCCCGTTTTCCGGTCGATCCAGCGTGTAGTTCATTGCCATGATCCGCCGTTCGCTGCCATCGTCCGCGTGATCCTTTTCGCACAGGCGGTAAAAACAGCGCCCCGATCCGGCACGATCGATCGTTTCCAAATCAATCGGATCGTTCCCGAATTCCGGAAATTTCTGACGTGTCAGTGACTCCACATCGGTGGCTGGTAAAAAGTGAACCATGGCAGGCTGAGAGCGGGGAATATCCGTGGAACTAGCCGGTTTGGCGAATGGAAATTCGATAGCCTGATTCCGACCCTTCGGCCCTCACTTCGAACCGGAAAATGAAGAAAATCGAGTGAACAGGGTTGGATTGGCGAACATACCCTGTTGGTTCGTATTTCTACTCGTCGCCCTTCGCGTCACCCTGATCTCCGCTTCCAGCATCGGCATCGGGTGCCGGTGCTTCTCCTTTGTTCGCGGCGGCGGCCTCGGCTGCTTTCGCCTTCGCTTCGGCTTCCTTCCGTTCGATTTCTTTCAATTTTTCGACATTCAGAATGAATTCTGAACTGTCCTTGGGAGCGGGATTTTCGAGGGACTCAAAAATCGTGGCACGGCGGTCTTCGCTGTAAACCATGACGTCGAAGCCTTCGAGTCGGGACCCAATCGCGCCGGACCGGTTGTGAACGATGATTTTATCGATGACTTTCGATGCGCCGAGATCGAGCTCCCACCAGGACCGGGTCGGCGTTTTCTTGGTGAGCGTAAACGATTTGTCGGCGGGTTTGGAACTGGTATTTCCATCGATGGCATTCTTCGCGGCCAATCCGTCGTCGACCGAATCCTGCTTGGCACTGCCTTCGGCTGCGATGTTTTTCTTATCGGTAATGACTTCCACCTCGACGAGGGAAAGAGGTTCTCCCCCGGGCAATTCGATGCGGACAAAGCGACCACGCTTCAGCTTATTCTTGTTCTTGTTTTTCCCGGGATCACCCACCCCGAGCATTTCGAGATCGTCATCAAGCACCTTTACGACATCCGGGGTGGCGCCTTCCCAAAGCTTCCCGTCACCGTACATTCCGGCATACATATGAATGACCGACTTCATTTCGTCTTTCCGGTCGGGATAGGCTGAGAGCATCGTGACGGCCTGGGACATGGCATCGGCCGAGAGATCAGGATCGACCCCGGGGTAGGCCCCGTAGGCTTCGCCGAAGGCAACGATGGCGTTTGGCTCATCTCCGCGTGCTTTGTGGACGAGAGCCCGGATGTAGGCCAATTCGCCCCGAAGAGGGTCGGTCCAATCCAATTTCTTCGACTCCTCCTCGATCATTTTCAGCGCTTCATCGTGATTATCCGTTCCTGCGGCAGCCCAGCAGGCGACGACTCCGCTCACCTTGCGTTCGTCGCTGGGAATCTTGTCCCACTCGATATTGGGACGAAGCATGTTGATTTCGAACGGTTTCCGGAGCCGGCGATAGCAGTCGATGAGGCGACGCTGAGCGAGGTTCGTGAAATTTCCGGGTGCCGGGTAATAGGTCGACGGCCCTTTTGTGAGGGACATATCCTTAAATTTCACGGCTGCTTTTTCGTAATCGCCGTTATCGAATGCCTCCATGGCTTCGGACCATTCGGGGGTGGGCGGAAATTCGATTCCATCGATTTCGGAAAACGGCAGCTTGGACACGTTGCCACCAGCCAGGTATCGCCAGGTGATGTGATCTCCAGCCACCTGCATGATGACAACCTCGACGACGTTCCCGTTTTTCAAGGTAACATCGGTTGTTCCCTGGGCACGAGCCTGACCGGAGGTGAAGCCCAACAGGGCGAATGCAGCGAGGAGGCTTCCGATCAGGGACTGGAATTGCATGGAATGATTTTTCACGGCTGAATGGATGTTGATGGTTTGCGGAATAGTTCAGGCTTCCGGGGTGTATGCAGCCCGCCATTTCGTGAAAAGCTGCTTGGCTTCTTCGACGCCCGGATGTTCCAGGTGCCCCATCCGTTTGAGCATGTCCTGGAGCACCTTCAATGCATCCAGGTCCTTGCCCCGTTCTTTCAATATTTCGGCGGAACGAATGTAGGCCTTCGTCGACCAGTCAAGGTGACCGGGAAAGTTCGCGTAAACATTCACGTAGAGCTTGAGGGCCTCGGGCTTGTTGCCCTTTTCGTCCATGGCCTTGGCGTAGCTGTAGTTGGCTTCAGGGCGTGCGAGGCGCCAGCCGGAGTCTTCCAAATACAATTCCCACTGGCCCTGGGCTGCGTCCCAGTCACCCTGCTTTTGATAAACACGGGCTTTTCCGAGGACGGCTTCTTCGTGAAGACGCGGGTTGTCCACTTCGTTCAGGACCCGTTCGAATTTCTCGAGCGCCGTCTGAAGATTCGTGGGTGAATCCAACTCGGCATCCATCTTGGCGGTGTCAATCAGGGCAAATCCGATTGCTTCCCCAATGGGGCGCTCATTCAGAATAAATTCGTAAACTTTACGAGCCGCATCCTTGTTACCCAGTTCGCGGAGATTGAACCGGGCCAGGCGGACCAGCGTGTAATTACTCAGATTGTTGCCGTTACTCTCGTAGAGGGCATTCAATTTGAAAAAGCCCTGCTTGATATCGTCCTCGTAGGCTTCGGGATCGGTAGCTTCCATGGCTTCGATTTCGCCCATGATCAGCCAGGCACGAAGGGCAGCCGGCGGCGGCTTGATCTCGGAAGGAAAGTTCTGCATTGCGGCCCGCACTTCCTCCACGGTATAGTTGTCCTGCATGAAGCTTGAATAAGCTCCGAACATCTCATCGAGTTCCGACGTGCCGGGTTTGCCGCCGAATTCATTCACGAACCCTTCCAGGATCGCTTTGGCTTCCTCTTTCCGGCCCAGTTCAGCAAGCGGCTTGATGGCCGCGATGTTCACATCCACTCTCCAGGAAGTTTGTTCATAGTTTTCCTTGAAGTGGTCAAAGCGTTTCCCGGCTTCTTCCCAGTCCTGCTGGTCGGTCGCTTCCGTCACCATTTGCCGGTGGGAATAACCGGCAACTTCCTCATCACCGCGCTTGTCTTCTTCCACGAGACGCAGCGCCTCGATGTAGCAGGCCATGATTTCTTCGTAGCCTTTTTCCCCCTGGCCGGAAAGAATATCGCCTTTCACATTCCAGGATGCAGGAATTTCATCTGCTCCCGGGAACCGGGTCTGCAACTCAGCGATACGTGCATATGCTTTAGCGTAGTTTTCGAGAACCAGGTGACTCAGCCCGCAAAGGTACAATGCAGTCGGCCGCATTTCGGAGCTGGGATACGTGTCCAGAAAGTCATCCAGGCGGACTGCCGCTTCCTCCCACTTGAACAGGTTCACTTTCGTTGCACCAAGGTAAAACTTGATCAATTCCATCCGCTGACCCTTCGGATAATTCTTTACGTAGGCTTCCAGCTCAAATTCTGCTTCTTCAAATCGATTCAGGTGATAGAGCGAGCCACCGGTCACGAAATCCGGAATATCACGAATTTCCTCCCCGGGCTGCATGTCTTCGCGAACCTCGACCGAGATGTCGTAAGCCTCCTGGTATTCGCCCTGCAGGAAAATCACCTCCACAAGAACACGGGCCACTGACGGCTTCAGTTCGTGTTTCGGGAATTCATCGAAGAAAATCATCCCGTATTTGTAGGCTTCTCTCCAGAGGGAGAGGTTCACCGACGTCACAACCAGGTTGTGCAAAATTACGGCTCGTTGTTTGTGTTCCGGAAACTGGTCGGCGAGTTCCAGGTAAGCCGACCGGGCACCGGACAAACTGGACAGGGTGTAGTGCCCCGCACCGATTCCGAGCAGCATTGCAGCGAGCTGGTCCTTTTGCTTCGGAATTTCGGGCTCCAACTCGGAAATGGTTTTCTTGGTTTCCTCGATGTACGCCCCCAACCGGTCCTTTGCCTCGCCCGGTTTGGCGGCGTTGAATTGCTCTTCCGCCGCCGCAACCCGGCCTTTCAGGTCCGCGATTCGCTGGGCGTAGTATTTGCTAACGTCGCCCGGGTGAACCATCATCGAATACCAGAGCAGAGCCCGAATCCAATCGTCCTTCTCAATGGCCTGCCCCGCTAATCCGTGGAAGGCCGGATTCCGCAATCGGTACCGGTCCACGACAGCTTCGTGATACATCAGGTCGCGGTATTTGTGAACGATCGACCGCATCTGTGGAAAATCGACCTTCGGAGACCAGTCGTTCGCGAGGATCATGAACAGCTTGCGCTTCATGGTGTCCGTCAGAACCCCTTCGCTATCGATCAACTTCACCAGAAAATCCTTACCCTTATCCAATTGACCGCCATTGATGTAGCACTGCGCGAGGTTGATCTGCGCCTGCAGTCGGGGGATGTAGGGCTCGTATTTCTGCTCTTGCGCGAGTGTTTCCTCGTATTTCTGTGCGGCCGGCTTCCACTGTTTCAGAGCCATCAGGCAGTTCGCCCACTGGAACAGGGACTGCACGCGAAAGCGGTTCGGCAAACGCGGGTCGTCCTTGTCTGCCTTCATCAGGACGTCGTTCTTGTACTTCTCGTTGCAGGTTTTGAATGAAGCGATCGCAGACTGGTAATCCTTTTTCTTAATCAGGAGCATTCCCTGCAGATAATAAAAGTGACCAAAAACGGGGCCGAATTCTGCCATCCCGGATCCCCCGAACTGGGAAATCACATCGTTTACGGCGTTCAACCCGACATCGTATTTCCCGTTGTCCATCGCCCGGACGCCGGTGTCATAAGCCGTTGCCACATCCAACGCCTGATTTTCCCCCTGCCCGAACACGGTTGGTTTAGGGACCAGAAGGAAAAGCGCGGCAATCAAAACCGCGCCTCCAAATGACGATACTGCTCCTGCGAGGGGAAAGGTACACTTCCTCATCTATGTTCGATACTTTCTCGGTCTGGTTGTTTGTGTTTCGAAAAAAGGGCTGGGCCGGGAACTGCTTACAGTTTTCCGGAATATTTGCCCGGATCTTTCAGGTAATCCGCTCCATCGATCGTCTCGCCGCCTTTCAGCACGATGACGAATTTTCCGCCTGATCCCTTGGCAATATCATTAAACTGATTCGCACCCTGCTTGGTTTGCATGGCGAAAGTGTTGATTTTCGCGTTCCCCATTTTCTTGTTGTAGCTCAAAATCGGTTTCGGATCGTTGCCGCCCGTTCCGTCACTCATGAAAAAGACCGTGTCCGGCGGCGGGCTCATATTCATGCCGGTTTTCAGCGCCAGGCCCCAATCCGTGCCGAAGAATTTTCCCACTCCGCCCCGCACAAATTCCATCGTGTTTTTCACGTTTACCTTGGTCGCCGGAAGCCAGTTCGATTTCGGCAGCTTGGAATCCGGACCCTCAAATTCAAAATCTCCCGCGCTTCTACCCTTGAACGGATAGGTTGCATCTTTCGGGCCGGTGATGCTGTAATTCAAACCTCGTCCACCATTCGTATAGCCCCAGCCTTTTTCTGCAAAAAGACAACCGCCCGCGAAAAGAATCACGTTGTATTGCACGTTTGCCGGTAGCGCCTTCAAGGCCTTTTCCAGTTCCGAGTCCCGCAAATCAATCTGGCCCTGGCTCATCGATGCCGAGTGGTCCAGCACAAACAGGAAGCGCCGTCCCCGTGATTTGGTTCCAAAAAATGACGCGCCGGACCCCATTCCGCCGCCGCCGGCTCCAAATCCATCCCCGAAGTCACCTTCACCGAGCCCCAGCGGACCATCGCTCACACGTGTCACCTTTGGAGCGACGATTTTCGCAGTGGTATTGGCCCGAATCATTTTGGCGATCGGCGATGCGGCCGAAGCGGCGGACGCCTGCTTCACCTGCTTCATCACCGTCTTTTTCTCCATCTTCGGATCGTTCTGCTCCCCGACAGCCACGATTTTCGCAATCAGCTCAGGTTCCTCCTTCAAATTGGCGAGCACGCCTACAATGGCGGCGATCAGTCCGATCACCAACATCACCACCAGTGACACCGTCAATGAGATGATTTTCTTGTTGGCCGTTTGTTCTTCAACCGTCGGTTCAGTAATCAGCATTTTTCCGTGGGGTTTGAATTAATTCCAAATGATTTCGTTACCTAAAAGATTGTCACTTCACCTCCTGAATCGTGACATTAGAAATACCAGTTTCCTTGCAAAGATTCAAGACCTCCGTGACACGGTCCGAATCCGATCCGGTCAACGGCTTGATCTCAATTACCGGTGCCTCACCAATCACTGCGGCAGCGTTTTGAATATCCTGAAGGCGCAGTTTCAGAAAAGCCAGTTCATCCCGGCCGTCTCCCAGCCACTCACCATTCACTGCAATCGCCGTTCCCTCCCCGATCTCGATCAAAAAACGGTCGATCTTTGGTTCGGCAGAATCACTGGCAATCAAAGTCCCGGAAACGGCAACCGGACCGGAAGACACAGTCACCGCTGGAGCCGACATGGTCGACGAGGCCCCCACGAAAAAGAAAGCCCCACCCAAAACCAGGGCTACCAGCATAAAAACACCAAGACAAATCGCCAGCACGACGATCACGTTTTTCGCGCCGCCGCTATCGTGACCACCGCTCGAATCATTCATCCCGTTACTCCGTCAAACTGATGTTCTTCAAACCCGCCTTGCCGCAGGAGTTCAGCACGTCTACAAACCGCTGTTCCATCGCCTCATCATCGCAGGCAATCACCACCATCGCCTCCGATCCGGCCAGTTTCGCTGTGGCTGCATAGCTCTCCAGGCGCTGCGACAAATTCGGCAACTCCCGGTTGTTCGGATCAGATTCCACCACCTCTTCATTCACCGAAATGGTACCGTCCGGCGAGATCTTGATCAGCATCTGGTCGACTTTGACCGGCTCACTTTGGACTGTCGCAACCCCCGGCAGGATCAGGTTCAAATCCAGCTCCTGCTTCATCAAAGTCGTCGTCACCAGGAAATAAATCAGCAGCAAAAAGCCGACGTCGATCAACGGCGAAATGCTCAATTCCGGCTCCGTTCCGCCGCCAAATGGGTTGCTGGTTTTCCGTCTCGCCATCGTTCAAAAATTCTTCAGTCTCCGACTTCGTAAGTTGAATAAATCACCACACTCACTCCACCCCGGGCCGAAGCCTGCACGACTTCTTTCACCGCCCGGTGAGGCACATTCCTGTCCGCCCGCAGGTGCAGTTTCACTTCCGGGTAGGTAGCCTTGGTCTGCTGCATGAGTTGTTCAATCTGATCTGTCGTGATCGGATTGCTGTTTTCGTCGCCTATCCGGCCGTCCTCGTAAATATTGATGATCACCCGCTTCGCAACCAACTTGGCTTTCACCGCCGCGGAAGCCGTAGGGATTTTCACATTCTTGTCCTTTTTGAACGTGACCATCGTCGATGCGATCATGAAGAAGATCAGCAACAGGAACACCAGGTCAATCATCGGCGACATGTCGAGCTTTGGCTCGGCCTCACCCATCAAACTACCGTGTCGTCCTCGTGGCATCGTTTTTCAGTCTAATTCAAAAAACTCAATTTTCGAATCAACAGGGTTCGTTTGGCAAAACAACCCTGTTCATTCATTCTTCCAAAATCCGGACTACGCCGGCGGCGGTGGCGGCGGTGTTCCGCCTGCTGCATTTGGATCGACGTTCGGATCGGCCGCACCGTAATTCGGATCGACAGCTCCGGCATGTTCGCCGTAGCCACCTTCGTCCGGGTTGTAAACCGCGCGACGCAAATTGTTCAGCATGCGACCCACATTTTTGTCCACTTCAGCAACGTGACCGGTCAGTTTGTCGCGGAAAAAGAAATAACAGAAAATGGCCGGAAGAGCGATGACGAGGCCGGATGCCGTGGTCATCAGGGCCTCGGAAATGTTCCCCGCCAGCTTGGCCGGATCACCCATGCCCTCGGACTCAAGAGTTCCGAACGCCTTGATCATACCGGAAACCGTTCCGAGCAGTCCCAGCATCGGGGCTGCCTGCGAAATAACCGAGAACCAGTTGATGATCGACGCCCGCTTTCGGTTAAAGGACTGCGACGCATCCGCCATCAGGTCATAAATGGTATCGCCATCAAGAACCTCGTATCCTCGTTCCCATATATACTCGACCGCTCCGTAAGTCACCTGCCCGAGACATGTCGGGCTGACCTCCGCGGTTTGAATCGTCGTTTCAAGGTCGGCCTCCGCCATGCTTTGATCTAATCGGGGAACCAATTCGGGCGGATTGAAATTCTTCGGCGTCAGATCCATGAAAAGATAAACCGCCAGAGCAATCGTCGCGAACAACAGCAGCGACAGCGGAACCATCGCCCAGCCGCCTTCCAGGATCATGTCCCAGAGGCTTTTCCGCGCGGGAGGTTCATTCCCATCTCCGGTGGAAACCGTTGTTTTCTCGGTTTCGCCGGGAAGGGTGGCATCAAAGTTGTCCTGTCCCTTGTCCTGCCCGTAAGCCATCTGCCCGGCATCAAGCAGGCAAATGGAAAACAGGGCCAAAAGGGCCTTGGTGAAGAATCGGGATTTCAAAACCATATTTTTTCTGTGTGTTAGAAGTGCGGGTTTACGCAATCGCGCCTCCTTTGGCAATAAAGATCGTCAAAAAAAATGCAACTTCCGCCTTCCATTTATCCCGCGGGAAGACAGGAACGTGACAATTTATTTCGCGCTTTTCTTTTTCGCAGCTTTGTCAGGGTTTTTTCGCTTCGACGGATCGCCTGCGCTCGGCTGCACATTCACCGTCGGAAAAAACTTCGCCATCCGTTTCATCTCAGCGACTACTGACTCCTCACCCGCCAGGTTGTTGAATTCCATCGGGTCGGTCTGGTGATCGTAAAATTCCTCCGATCCGTCCGCATATCGAATGTACCGATACCGCCCACTCCGTAGTGCGTGATTGTTCCGTCCATGCGTCGTGAGCGTCGGCGGATTGGTCGTCTCGGCGGGAGATTTTAAATGCGGCACGAGACTCTGCCCCTCCAGCGCCGGATTTTTCTTCAACCCGCACAAATCCACCAGCGTCGGATAAATATCGAGCAGGTTCACCGGCGCCTTGCAAACGCCTCCCGGCTCCGTCACGCCCGGCACGTTCCACATCATCTGAACCCGCGTCGCTTCATCCCACAGCGCAAATTTCCGCCAGTGCTGTTTTTCGCCCAGGTGCCAACCGTGATCGCTCCACAGCACGACGATCGTGTTGTCCGCATGCGGCGATCCTCCCAGCGCATCCAGCACCCGCCCTACGCAGGCGTCCACGAAATTCACGTTCGCCAAGTAGGCCTGCACCGCTTTTTTCCATTCCCCATGCTCCGTGACCTTCGCGTGATCCCCCGTCGGCCGCGCCATCTTGATCCCCGCCTCGGGAATGTCCTTCAAATCATCGTCCGGCACCTCCGGAAGCTGGATCGATTCGAGCGGAAACTTGTCGAAATATTTCTGCGGCGCGAACCACGGCAAATGCGGCCGGTAAAATCCGCACGCGAGAAAAAACGGCTTGTCCCGCTCCTCCGCCAGCCTCTCCGAAATCCACGTCGCCACCTGCCAGTCACCCATCGCCTCGTCACCCTCCGGCACGGGTGCCCAGTCGAAATGTGACGTCTTCGGAATCCCGTTCGCTGGCAGGTTTTCCGGCTTCGGATCGCCCGGCTTGTTCTGTTTTTGCGACGGCCAGTATTCTTCCCAACTCGCAGGGTCCGGATACGACCCGTGATAGATTTTCCCACTCCCCCGGGCCGAATACCCGTGATCCATGAACCACTGCGGAATCGTTTTCGCAACCTTCAAAACCGGGCTTTTCCGCCACGGCTGCGGATTGATATAAACGCCGGACGTCGACGGCCGAATCCCCGTCATCAACGCTGCACGCGAAGGATTACACGCTGGCGCCGCACAGTGCGCATTGGTAAAAAGCACCCCGCTGTCTGCC
>JABDJT010000116.1 GCA_013003335.1 Verrucomicrobiales bacterium
GGTTATGCCTACGCGCATTTCCTCGTCTCAATATTTCGCGAGCGACCAAAATTCCAGATCGGGATTCACCTCACGCTGCTGGTGCTCTCGTTTCTCTTTCTGCCGATCACGCCGTCGGAGGAATTGAAACCGACCGGCGGTGAAAATCCGATTCCGGGAATCGTTTTGCTGGTCACAATGACGGTCGGGCTGCCGTTTCTTGTGATCTCCGCTTCGGGTCCGTTGCTGCAGGCCTGGTTCAATGTCGCCTCAGGGGGAAAATCGCCCTACCGGCTTTACGCCGTTTCGAATTTCGGATCGCTGCTCGGGCTGGTGAGCTACCCGTTCCTGTTCGAGCCGTGGATTGGCGTGAAGACGCAGACGTTTTTCTGGTCGGGTGGGCATGTGGTTTACGGAGCGTTGGCTGCCTTGTGCGGCTGGTTGTTTTGGAAAAATCGGAACGCGGCAGCCGAGAAAGAGGAGAGCGAAAAGGAATACGGGGAAGCGCCCAGCCAAAGGGCTGCGATTCCGGAACCTCCCACCCGGAGTGCGCGCTTTTTTTGGATCGCGTTCGCGGCTTGCGGCTCAGTCGCGCTGCTCGCGGTCACCAGCCAGATGAGCCAGGACGTGGCTGTTGTGCCCTTTCTATGGGTGCTGCCGCTGGCGCTTTACCTGACCACCTTCATTATCGCCTTTGATGCTTCGCGCTGGTACAAGCGCATTTTCTGGATCCCGTTTGCGATGCTTTCCGTTGCGGGAGTCGTGCTTTTGCTCTGGCTGGAATACGAATATTCGCCCGGCGATTACTGGTACGGGAAGGCCTTCAACAAAATCGCCGCGCTGTTTGGGAGCAATTACGAGCTCGGCGACGAGATGCACCTCGTCACCCAGATCACGATTTACGCGCTCGGTGTATTTTCCTGCTGCATGGTCTGTCACGGCGAAATGGTCCGTCTCAAGCCGCATCCGCGATACCTGACCGGGTTTTACCTGGCGATTGCATTCGGTGGCGCGCTGGGAGGGTTTTTCGTGAGTCTGCTCGCGCCGAACATTTTTGATGGGTACTTCGAACTCCACATCATCTTGCTGGTGATCGCCGGGCTGGTCAGCTGGGTGATGTTTCGCGATTTGCAGAAGGATCCGCCGAAAAACAAACCGGCGTTGAAGCTGACCTCATGGGCGGTGATCTGGGGAGCCTCGGTGGCGGTGATGGCGCTGTTCCTGTACCAGCATGTACAGGACCAGAAAAAATCGACGATCGCCATGAAACGGAATTTTTATGGCGTGCTGAAAGTGAAGGAGTTCTACCCGGATTCCGAGGATCATATCCGGCAGCTGTATCACGGCCGGATCAGTCACGGCCGGCAGTTCATGCAGGGGCCCAAAATGGATCAGCCGATCACCTACTACGCGAAAGGCAGCGGCCCGGACGTGTTTTTT
The DNA here is from genome assembly GCA_013003335.1 of Verrucomicrobiales bacterium. Classification (GTDB taxonomy): domain Bacteria; phylum Verrucomicrobiota; class Verrucomicrobiia; order Verrucomicrobiales; family DEV007; genus JABDJT01. The sequence continues at coordinate 1,420 of JABDJT010000116.1, forward strand.
GAGCATTACAGCGTGCCGCGAGAGCCGCTGCATTTTGGCGTGGTCGGACTCGGGGTTGGGACGCTGGCGGCGTTCGCGGAAGAAGGTGACCGCGTCCGGATTTACGAAATCAATGAGCAGGTCGAAGACCTCGCGCGCGACTATTTCAAATACCTGGAGCACTGCAAAGGCGAGGAAAAAGTCGTGCTTGGCGACGCCCGGATGACAATGGAGCAGGAGCTTGTTCGTGGCGAGGTGCAGCAGTTCGATGCCCTTTTTGTGGATGCCTTCAGTGGCGATTCCATCCCGATTCACCTGCTCACCCGCGAGGCTTTCGAGCTGTATTTCAAGCATCTGAAGCCTGGAGGCGTGCTGGGTGTTCACATCACCAATCTGCACCTTGATTTGAGCGATCCCGTGCGCGTGCTGGCCGAAGAATTTGGCTATGAAGCCCACCTCGTCGTCGAGAACGAAGACCTTTACGAGAACAACTACAGCGAGTGGGTCCTTGTTACGAAAAATGAGCCATTCCTGCAGCGTGCGGACGACGCCCGCTTGCTCTGGACCTGGAATCGCGAAGAGCCGAAAGCGATTCGCTGGACGGACGACTATTGCAATCTTCTGAAGGTCGTTATGTGGTAGGAAAAACCCGATTTTCGAATGAACGGGGTTAGTTTGGCAAACAGACCTTATTGATTCATTTCGGGTTCCTGAACCAACAGGGTTGATTTGTCGAATGAACCCTGTTGATCGTATTCGGGACGGCGGTTTGGAAGTTGTGGATTTTGTTAATTTTAGTTGAAATTCAACCTGAAAAAAGGCGGTTTTTCTGTCATGAATTCATTGAATTCTGTCAGGTTTTCTCTAGGGTAAAGCGATGTGTTTTTGACGGCCGTTTTGCCCGATAAAATCAAGGATTTCAGCCATTTTGGATATGCCCGAAGAAGACGAAAACACCCCCGAAAATCAGTCCGATGAAAATTCGGAGCCACCCAAGCCGACGGGGGACTATGATGCCAGTCAGATCAACAAGCTGGAGGGACTGGATGCGGTGCGAAAACGGCCGGGGATGTACATCGGTGACCCGGCGACGGAGCGGGGGTTGCACCACACGGTTTTCGAGGTGTTGGACAACTCGATCGACGAGCATTTGGCCGGGCATTGTGACCGGATCACGATTTCAATTCACGGGGACGGCTCACTGTCAGTGGAGGATGACGGTCGGGGGATTCCGGTGGATTTGCATAAAGAATCCGGCATGCCGGCGGTGGAGCTGGTTTTGACGAGTCTGCACGCGGGCGGAAAGTTCGGCCAGGGCGCTTACAAATTCTCGGGCGGTCTCCACGGGGTCGGCGCGAAGTGCGTGAACGCGTTGTCGGACTGGTTCCGGGCAGAGGTTTATCGGGACGGAAAAATTCACTTCATCGAATTTGAGCGCGGAAAAACGACGAAACCGCTCGAGGTGATCGGCGAACTGGATGATCCGGACCAGACGGGGACCAAGATCACGTTTTTCCCGGATGCGACGATTTTTACCGGCGGGACGGAGTTCAATTACGAATACCTGCAGGCGCGCCTGCGGGAATTGGCATTTTTGAATCCCGGAGTGCGGATCAGGCTGGTGGACGAACGGGGTGACACGGAGAAATCGAAGGAATTTTACTACGAGGACGGCATTGTCGAATTCGTGAAGCAGATGGGCGAGAACAAGGAACTGGTTCACGAAGCGCCGATTGTACTGAAGGGCAAACGGATGGTCGAAATCGACGACGATGGGAAAACGATGGAAGACGAGTGCTACGCGGACATCGTGATGCAGTACACGGGGGATTATCACGAAAACGTATTGTGTTTCGCGAACTCGATTCCAAACGGCGACGGCGGAACACACCTGTCCGGTTTTCGCTCGGCGCTGACCCGGGCGGTGAATACGTACGCGAAGAACAACAAGCTGCTGAAGGATAAGGATCCGCCGCTTTCGGGCGATGACTGCCGCGAGGGGCTGTTGGCGGTGATTTCGGTGAAACACCCGAACCCTCGATTCAGCTCGCAGACGAAGGAAAAGCTCGTGAATAACGAGGTGGAAGGTGTCACGAGTTCGATCGTGTACGAGGGGATGACGCAGTTTTTTGACGAAAATCCGCAGCTGGCGAAGCGGATCGTCGATAAGGTGGTGAACGCAGCACGGGCCCGCGAGGCAGCCCGGAAAGCGCGTGAGACGGTCCGGAAATCGGCGATGACGGGCGGAGGCCTGCCCGGGAAGCTGGCGGACTGTTCGTCGCGAGACCCGGCCGAGTCTGAAATTTACATTGTGGAGGGTGATTCGGCGGGCGGTTCGGCCAAACAGGGCCGGGACCGGCGGACGCAGGCGATTCTGCCGATCCGGGGCAAGCTGATCAACGTGGAAAAGGCGCGCTTGGACAAGGTGCTGCAAAACAAGGAGATCCAGACGATGATCACGGCGATTGGCGCCGGGATTGGCGATGGAGACGGGGAGGGTGCTTTTAATTTGGAAAAAGCGCGGTATCACAAGGTCATCATCATGACGGATGCTGACGTGGACGGATCGCACATTCGAACCCTCCTCCTGACCTTCTTCTGCCGTCAGATGCCGGAGTTGGTGAGGAGCGGCTATCTTTATATCGCGCAGCCACCGCTCTACC
>JABDJT010000118.1 GCA_013003335.1 Verrucomicrobiales bacterium
GGTAGAGCGCGACCTTGCCAAGGTCGATGTCGTGAGTTCGAATCTCATCACCCGCTCCATTTTTTTGTACTTTTCTCATGAGCCAGTCGAGCCCGGTCTTTCGCTGGTCCAAATCGGTCGAGGAATCAGAACTCGATTGGTGGGAAACGGAATTCACCGTTGCCGGCGTTTCTTTTGTTTCCGAAAAAACGATCAACCGGAAACGCTGCAAGTTGATGGTCTATGATCCCGACCGCAGCTTTTGCGAACGACTACGGGAAAAATACGGCGGCGGCGTGGCGGAGGTGCGAGAGGAAGACTGGAGTCCGGCTGCAACTGACGGCTCTACCGGATTGATCCGCATTCGCGACCGGTTTCTCGTGACCGAGTCGGACGACGAGTCCGTCCTGGATTCCCTGCGATCCGAAAACCCGAAACGGGAAATCCTGTCCTTCCCGCCTCAGCTCGCCTTCGGCACAGGTTTTCATCCCACCACTGCCGGATGTTTGCGACTCCTCGCCGACGCCACCCAGTCATTCTACGATGAGGACGGCTGGAAAATGCTCGATCTGGGATCCGGCACGGGCATCCTGGCCATCGCTGCTGCAAAACTCGGGGCCTCTTCGATCACGGCGCTCGAGTTGGATGAAATGGCCCTCGAAGTTGCCAAAGGAAATGCGAAACGACACGGAATACCCGAAAAAACGGCCCGGTTCTTTTCCGAAGATGCGGTCGAATGGGTGAAAACACCGCCGAAAACCCCTTTCCAGGTCATCGCCGCGAATTTGTTCAGCAGCCTGCTTGTTGAAATTCTGCCACACCTCAAGGACTGCCTCGCCCCCGGCGGCACGATTATTCTCTCGGGGTTCCTCACTTCCCAAACCCGGGAAGTCGTCGAAACAGCGCGGAAAAGTGGCTTCGAGATTCCGAGTTTTCTTCGCCGCGGAAAATGGGTGGCCGCCTCCGGTCAGCTCAAAATCGCGTGACTCGCCAAATCGGCCCGCGTTTGGTATCTTACCGGCATACATTCGGATTGTGGGCGTTTGCTCCGCAATTCATTCATACCCAAATACATAAATATCTGAAAATGAACTCTACCGCATCTTTGAATGTGGCACGCGCTGCATTCGTGATGGTTTGCACCCTGCTTGGGATTTCCATCGCTCTCGGCCAGGGACCGGATCAGGGTTGGATCGGCGCCCTCTCCGGTCTTGGTTTTGGTCTCCTTGTTCTTGGACTCGACCTGTGTCTTCGAAATTTTACCATCCGGGGATTCTCCACCGGAACTTTTGGCCTGCTGATCGGCCTGCTCTGCGCCTGGCTGGTCAGCCTGATCGGGGTCTTTGAGTTCGGCGTGTTTCAACAGAACGTTCTCGCCAGCGAAATCGCCCGGCTCTGCCTGTTCCTGGGATTCGGCTTTGTCGGCCTCATGCTCGCCCTTCGAAGCAAGCGGGAAGAATTTTCTCTTGTCATTCCGTACGTTCGATTCCGGCAGGATTCCGTTCAGGAAGCGCCCCTGCTCATCGACTCCAACATCCTGATCGATGGTCGGCTCCCGCAAATTTGCGCAACCGGATTCCTGGGAGGCTCCTTTGTGGTTCCCCGGTTTGTTCTCGACGAATTGCAAATGCTTGCAGACAACCGGGATGAAGCGCGCAGCCTGCGGGGCAAACGAGGTCTGGAGTGCCTGGAACAGATGAAGAAAAATCCCCAACTGGATGTCGAAATTTTCGAGCAGGATTTTCCGGATGAAGAAACGGTGGACGGAAAGCTCACCGCCCTTGGTAAAACGCTTGGGGCCCGAATCCTCACCAATGACGCCAATCTCGGCAAAGTGGCCAAGCTACAGAGCGTTACAATCCTGAACGTCAATGAATTGAACAAAGCCTTGCGCCCGGTCGTGGCTCCCGGTGATGAACTGGATCTCGAACTGGTGAAAGAAGGCAAAGATGATCACCAGGCGGTCGGTTACCTCAGCGACGGGACCATGATCGTCGTCAATCAGGCGGAGTCTCTAATCGGAACCAGCCAGGCCGTCGTCGTCGCGGGAGCCGTTCAAACCAGCGCCGGACGCCTGATTTTCGCAGAACTGAAAGGGAAAAACGAATGATAACGAACCAATAGGGTTGGTTCGTTGAATCAACCCTGTTCGATCGATTCAGCCGGTTCCGGCGCATCCACCCAGCGATCGTGATCCTTGATCAAATCGACGAGCCGTTCCACTGCTTCGTCTTCGGGAATGTTGAATTTCACCGCTTCCTTGCCGACGTAGAGATTGATTTTGCCGGGCGCGCCACCCACGTAGCCGAAATCCGCATCGGCCATTTCGCCGGGTCCATTGACGATACAGCCCATCACGGCAATGCGAACACCTTTGAGATGGCCGGTCGCTTCGCGAATTTTCTGGGTGGTCGTTTGCAAGTTGAAAAGGGTACGGCCGCAGCTCGGGCAGGCGACGTAATCGGTCTTGAAAATCCGGGCACCGGAAGCCTGTAAAATGTTGTAGGCGAGGCGGAGGCTTTGGCCGGGTGCTTCTTCACCCTGGATCAAAACAGCGTCTCCAATGCCGTCGCAAATCAGCGAGCCCAGATTGACGCTGGCTTCCAGCAGCGTTTCGAGAAATTCCCGATCCGGATTTCCCGAAGGCATCAGGGTGTCTTTCAGCAAAACCGGATGCCGCGGGTCCGCTTTCGCAGCGAGCAGGCGATAGGCATCAATCACGGACAGATCCAGGCCATCGGAAACAGTCACGAGCTGGGCCGTGTCGGAATCGTTCAAAAATGTAATCGCCGATTCATCGCGAGGATCGACCGCGAGCGCACCGGAATCCTCCACGATAATCTCCGGTTTGAAATCGCCGAGCTTGTCGATCTTGTGTGCGAGGGCTTCCCACTTTTTCCGGCTCGTGAAAACGCGAACGGTTTCGTCGCCACCGAGCGGGATTCCACAGACTGCGATTTTTTCCGAGGTGCGGCGCTCATAGACAAACGGATCCCACGTAACGTCGTCCCAGCTTACGTCGATATCCGATGTTGATTGGCGCAGCCGATTCACGGTCGCCTCAAGCGCTTCCGCGACGGGAATTTCATAAACGGAATCTTCCGTCAGACTCACACGAATCGTGTCACCGATTCCGTCGTGGAGCAGGGAACCGATTCCGATCGCACTTTTGATGCGACCGTCTTCGCCATCGCCGGCTTCAGTCACCCCGAGGTGGATCGGGTAATTCCAATCGTCGCCTTCCTCCGCGAGCCGCGCGGCGAGAAGCCGGTAGGCCTCAATCATCACCTTCGGGTTGCTCGCTTTCATGGAGAAAACAAAATTGTGATAGTCGCGATCCCGCGCAATGCGGGCAAATTCGAGCGCGCTTTCGACCATACCGAGCGGGGTATCGCCATAGCGGTTCATGATGCGATCGCTCAGCGAACCGTGATTGGTCCCGATCCGCATCGCGATTCCACGGGCTTTGCATTCATCGACCAGCGGCCCGAATTTTTCCTCAATCCGGGCGAGTTCAGCAGCGTATTGCTCGTCGGTGTACTCGAGAATTTCGAATTTCTTTTTATCTGCGTAATTGCCCGGATTCACGCGGACTTTTTCCACCCACTTCGCAGCCTCCATCGCCGCGTCGGGCTTGAAATGGATGTCCGCCACGAGCGGCACATCACTGCCGGCTTCGCGAATCCCGTCTCGGATCTGCTCGAGGTTTTCAGCGATTTTTCGCGTCTGGGCAGTGACGCGAACGATTTCGCAACCCGCTTCGTCGAGTTCCAGCGCTTCGCGCACGCAGGCCTCCGCGTCCCGCGTATCGCTGGTGAGCATAGATTGAACAACAATCCCGCTTTCGCCTCCGATCGTTACAGGTCCGACTGTCACCTCGCGGGAAATCCGCCGCGCCGGGGAAAAGGGAGTCGGAGTGTAGGTGCCCATGAACACAAACTGTTACTCGGGCTGCTGCTTTTCAAAGGCGATTTTTGCCGGCCCACCGCCACCGGAGTCTTTGGCGATGTCCCCCACATCTTTGAAAAGCAGGACCACCATGAGGCCGATCAGGAAAATGAATGTCGCCCCGTGGAGCACGCCGAGAAATTTCGGTGGGAGCGGTCGGCGGGTGATTCCTTCCACGATTGCCATCGTGATGTGTCCACCGTCGAGAATCGGGAGAGGCAACATATTGAGAATCGCCAGGTTGATATTCAAAACAACGCTGAACCAGAGCACGAGGCGCCAGCCGTCCGGGTGCTCGAATAACCGGTAGTACAGGCGCATAATTCCAACAGCGCTCGAAAGATGTGTCCCCTTGATCTTCGAATCCGGAGTGAAAATCGCACCAAGCGTATTTTTCATCGTCCGGACCGAATCGCGGACCTGCTCGTAGGGACTCACTTTTTTCAGTTCCCCTTTGCCAAACTGATCCCACTGGATTCCGACCATCGGGTGATCGTAGTTTCCGTCTTCCGGCCGGGTTTCCGGCTTCCGCGGGGTGGCGGTGAGCGTCATTTCCTTCCCGTCCCGCTCAATCAAAAACTCAACCGGTTCGCCCCCACCGTTTTCGACGTAATTTCCAACCTGGACCCGGTGGATCACCGGAATTCCATTCATCTCCAGGAGAATGTCCCCCTGCTGAAAACCGGCCAACTCGCCCGGACTGTTTTTCATCAGGCCTCCCACCCGGGGATGTTCACTCGCGTACAAACCGGGGCTGGGCAGCGGAGGGCGATCGAAAACGAACGCCGTGGTTTTCTGCCACCAACTTTTCTTCGCATTCTCTTGTTCGCGCTGCTTCTCCTGTTCCTTCGTCTCGGAAATATCCAGCGAGGTCTTTTTCGTTTCTCCATTGCGCTCGAACGTGATCGGAACCTGGTCCGTCTTCGCTGCGATTACCAGCCAGTCCACGCTGTCGATCATCCCGTGGATTTGCCGGATGGGCTGTCCATCAACCGAGATAATCTCGTCACCCGGCTGAATCCCGGCCACCTGCGCAGGCCCGCCTTCCGCAACAAATCCAACAAGGCGGGACGTCGCCTGATCCGGCACGGGCTTTCCGACCGCCCAGACGATCACCGCGAAGAACACGGCCAGTAAAAAACTGAACAGGGGTCCGGCAAAGGCCACGATAATCTTGTCGAGCGCAGAGATTGGAGCGAGATCCTTTTTAACCTCATCTTCCACTTCGCCTTCCACAGATTCCATCGTGATCATCTGCGGCAGCGAAACAAAGCCGCCGGCCGGGATCGTGCCCAGGCCATATTGAACTCCGTTGTAGGTTTTTTTCCAAATCGGTTTGCCGAACCAGATTTGAAACCGGTCCACCACCAGTCCACGCCAGCGGGCCGCCAGGAAATGGCCCCACTCGTGGACAATGATCATGAAATTAAAGACCAGCAGGACCAGGAAAATGATCCAGAGGAAACGAAGTACATCGAGGAGGAATTCCATGCGGGAACGGAGAGCTTGGCAGTATCTGTGCAGTTGAGGGGGTGCGTCGAATCGCCTTCAGCGATCGACCACGGAACGCCAAATATAACACCCCGCCAGTCCCGCGCAATGAATCGTCTGTTTCAAAAAAACGAGTCAACAAGGTTGGTTCAGCGAACAGACCCTGTTGGTTCGTTTTCCACTCTTTTCGGGAAAATTCCCGGGTACCACTCAAATCCCGCCACCGTTCTCGGAATCACCCCCCGCCAGGGGTTCCTTCTGGTCTTTACTCAAAACCCGCAATTCCTGGCCCTCGGTCGTGACAAAGGAATTTGGTTCGATGCTCTCCATCAGGAAAACGTTGGCTCCGATCGTGGAGTTGGCTCCGATGGTCGTTTTACCTCCCAGAACGGTGGCGTGCGGGTAAACGACAACGTTGTCCTCCACATTCGGATGACGCTTGTTGCCCTTCACGACCCGCCCGTTCTCGTCCTTGGGAAAATTCCGCGCCCCGAGGGTTACGCCATGATACAACTTCACGTGGTCGCCGATCACGCAGGTCTCACCGATCACCACGCCGGTTCCATGATCGATGAAGAAATGGGAACCAATCGTCGCGCCCGGATGGATATCGATTCCGGTCAAGCTGTGAGCGTATTCCGTCATGATCCGCGGAATCAACGGCACGTCGAGATCGTACAGTTTCTTCGCGCAGCGCTGAATCGCGATGGCTTCGATGCAGGGATATGCCAGGATAATTTCGTCGAAATTTTTCGCTGCCGGATCGCCTTCGTAGGCCGCTTCCACATCGCTGCGGAGTAATTCCCGGATGCAGGGCAATTCGCTCAGGAATTCGCACACCACGGTGTGCGCTGCTTCCTCCCGGGAACCGTTTTCGGACTCCGCCCCGTCCCGCAACCGAAGGGTGTTTGCCACCTCGGCCTCCAATGTTTCCATCAAATCGGAAATTCGTTCGCCGGTCATCATCTCCAGTTCATCTGCCGGAACCGGATCCTCGTCGTGGTACCCGGGAAACAGAACCTGGAGCAACCGGTCACACGCCGCCGTGATCGTCCGCTTGGAGGGAAGATTCCCGCATTCGATGCGGTTGATCCCCCCAATTTCGTGGTACGACCGAATCAGATTGTCTGCAATATTTCGGCGGGTGCAATCCATGCCAGTGTCTTTACGGGAGATTATTGACGGTTTTGGGGCGAAAAGCTAACCCGCCTTTCACGTTTTGCGAACCAACAGGGTTTATTCGACAACCAAACCCTGTCCGTTCGATTTCTCTTCGATCAGCAGTTTGACCGCCTCCGCAGCGGCCGCAAAACCGAATGTTCCGGTGACAAATGCAGCCGTGCCGAATCCACTTTCACAGTTCAACGCCAGATCGCTGCCCGGTTCGGGAGTTTCGGAAACGGAGCCATCCGCCCACGGATACCGGGCGTTTTCCGTGCTGAAAACCGCGCGCGCCCCAAACGGCACTTCCCGGATTTCGGGAGGAAAATCGAATTCCCGGCGCAATTTTTTCCGCACCTGCTTCAAGAGTCGGTCGTTCGTTGCAAACGCCAAGTCAGCCGTACTGACACAGGCCGGATCTGTTTTTCCGCCGGCACCGCCCACGACTACCACCGGAATTTTTCGATCCCGGCAGGCGGCAATCAGTTCACATTTGTGAGCGACATTATCGATCGCATCGACCACGCAATCGAATCCGCCCGAAAGAATGTCTTCCGCGGTCGCCGGGGTAAAAAATTCTTCGCGTACATGAATCCGGCAGCCCGGAAAAATTCGCTCCATCCGTTCCGCCATCGCCGCGACTTTGGTTTTGCCGATCTGCCCGTCGATTGCGTGGAGTTGGCGGTTCACATTGGTGATACAAACGTCGTCGAGATCGACCAGGGTAATTTCGCCGATGCCGGTGCGGGCCAGCGCTTCCGCCGTCCACGAGCCGACCCCGCCAATGCCGATCACCGCAACGTGTGCGCTTTGAAAAACCGGCAAGGCTGCATCGCCGAACAACCGGCCGAGGCCGGAAAATCGGTTCTGGTAATCAGTTTCGTCGACGGATTCTGCCATCGCGGCGAATCAAGCACAGGCCTTCAAACGGGGAAAGCCCGGGATTGATTTACCGGGTCGGCGTTTTGTACCAACCGCCCCACGGTTTCCGCAACCGGGAAAAAATCAGGCAGATCAACGGGTTCGTCAGCAACAGCGTTTTCCAAAACGGCCACTGATCAATTTTTCGGCAGGAGGGAATAACCCGGACGTCGTCGATTCGTTTCACGCTGCCACCCGACTTTTTTGCCGCGCGGCAAAGCCGCCAGAAAAACTCCACGTCCTCGCCCATGAAAACCGCTTCATCGTATCCGCCGAGCGCACGAAAAGTTTCCGCATCGCAAAACTGCGTCGCCCCTTGTGCCATCCCGAATAGCCGCCCAAATACCCGCCAGAAACGGACATACGTGCGGTTCAGAAAACGCTTCGACCGATAATCCGTGTCCAACGCCCCGCCCCGGCAATTTCCCGATTTCATCTCCTCGAAAATTCGCGGAAGAACTTCGGGTGGCCAGGAGACATCCGCATCCACGAAGACGAGAATTTCGCCGGTCGCGGCCTTAGCTCCGGTGTTTCGCACTCGCGAGATGTTCCCCTGGCTTTGTTCCTCAGTCACGCGGGCACCCTTCGATTTCGCAATGTCTGTGGTGCCGTCTGTGCTGGCATGATCGACCACGATCAATTCGCAATCGGCGTCGCAGCGATTCGCCGAGTCGAAAATCGAATCCAGCGTTTCGCCGAGAATTTTTTCTTCGTTGAACGCTGGAATGATGATCGAAACCGAACGGGCTTTTTCCGGCATGGATCAGTATTTCACTCCCGTCAGCGCCGCCCAGGCCTTCCATTTCCGTTCCATCAAAATCACCTTCGATTTCTGCCGGTCGGACCAATCCTCCGTTTCCGTCCGGTTTTTGGCGAGGTTGTAGAGCCTCCATTGTTTCGCATTCGGGCCTCTCGCCTCCCAGACCAGTTTCCAATCGCCCTCGCGCACAGCCCGGTTCTTCGACCAGTGCCAGAATAATGGAGCAGGTCGTTCGACTTTCTCTTTTTCACCCGTCAACAAGGGGAGAAGGCTGATCCCTTCCGGTTGCAGGAGCGGTTTGCCTCTGTACGAAAGCGGGTATTCGCCGCCAGCGGACTCAAGGAACGTCGGCATGAAATCGATGATGTGCCCCACCTGGTCAGTTTTCCGCCCCGGCTTAATTTTCGCGGGCCAGCGAACAACCAGGGGAGTAGCGACTCCGCCCTCACGCGTCGTTGATTTGTATCGAGCGAATGGCGTATTCTGGGCGTACGCCCAGTTCGGTCCGACGTGGCTGTACCATTCCTTCGGGCCGGGACGATGCTCCGTATTTCCGGCACCGCCGGGCGTTTCGGCGCAGGCGCCGTTGTCAGACAAAAACAGGATCATGGTGTTATCGGCGACTTTCAATTCGTCGAGCAAGGCGAGCAGACGACCGATATTCTGATCCACGTTGTCGACCATTGCGGCATACGCTTCCATCCGCAGGTTTTCCCATTCGGTATCCTCATTTTGGCCTTCGGCGAAGGATTGATTGTCAGGATTCGGGCCGGGCTCGGGAAACACCTCCGGATCGATCAGACCCATTTCGACCTGTCGCTGATACCGCTTCTTGCGAAGCGCATCCCAGCCGTCAGCATATTTGCCTTTGTATTTCGCGACGTCCTCCGGCTTGGCATGGATCGGATAATGAGGCTCGGTGTAGGGCAGGTAATGAAAAAACGGCTGGCCGGAATTGACGTGCGACTTGATCGTCTCCAGCGCGTGATCCGTGAAGGCATCCGTGGTGAAAAAATCTTCCGAAAACTCCTCGATTCGCTTGTCGTCTTCCCCGAAAAATCGCGTTCGGCCTCCTTTGAATTTCGGGTCCGGGATCGACGGATCGAAGAAATTGCAGCACCCGTCCCAAAGCCCGTAGCTTTTATCGAACCCCCGGTCGAACGGCCGATGGGGCGCGCTGGAACCATTGTGCCATTTTCCACTCAGTCCCGTCTTGTAGCCGGCCATTTTCAACGCCTCGCCCAACGTAAGCATGTTTTCCGTCAGGAGATTCGTGCCCTTGCCGCCATTCCGGGGATACAGACCGGTGAGTAGACTGGCACGCGTCGTGGTGCACTTTGCGTTGTTGTAAAAGTTCGTAAACAGCAGTCCTTCGCTCGCGAGCCGGTCGATATTCGGCGTTTCAATTTCGCTCCCGTAACACCCGATATCCGACCAACCCATGTCATCGACCATGATCAGGATGATGTTCGGTTTCTCGGCTGCTGTGGCAAAAACAGGCGCCAGAAATACGAGGATGGTTCTGAAAATCAAGCGGGTCATGGCCGAAAGTATGCCAGAAATCGGGGCGGGAAAAACTGCGATTTTCGAACCAACAGGGTTGGTTTGGCGAACAGACCCTGTTGATTCGAAATCTATTCCGCCTCCGGCTCCGAGCTGTCAAAATCTTCAGCAAACCGCTCAATTCGCTCCGCTTTCCCGGTCGATTCATCGACATCCAGGATCACTCCCCGCATGGCGACGACACCTTTTGCGACCGGAAAGCGGGCCGGGCGGGAGGTCCGGAATCGCTCCACGACCGGTTCAATCCGCCGACCAAGCACCGATTCCACCCCGCCGCACATTCCGGCATCGCACAGAAATGCCGTTCCCCCGGGAAATATCTGTTCATCAGCTGTTTGGACGTGGGTGTGAGTTCCGACGACGGCGGATACCATCCCATCGAGCGCTCGGCCCATCGCAATTTTTTCGCTGGTCGTTTCAGCATGAAAATCAACGAAAATCACGTCGGCATTTTCTTCTTCGCGCAATCGAACAGCTTCGGCTTCGGCCATTAAGAAAGGATTTTCGAGCGGGGGATTCATGAAGGTCCGGCCCTGCACGTTCATCACCCCGACATTTCCTTTTGCCGTTTCAAGAACCACTGATCCCAGACCGGGAGTCTCTTCCGGGTAATTCAGGGGTCGAAGCAAACGGGGTTCGGTATCGAAGTATTCGACAATCTCAACCTGATCCCAGGCATGGTCCCCGGTGGTTATGACAGCTACGCCGGCCCGGAGGAGATCGATGCTGATTTTTGGCGTGATGCCCCGGCCCCCGGCTGCGTTCTCGCCATTCACGATCACGAAGTCGATTTGGTGTTCTTCACGAATTGCGGGAAGTCGCGTAATGACAGCTTTCCGGCCCTGTTCGCCGACGATATCTCCTAGAAAAAGAATGCGAATCATGATAAATTTGCGTCGCAGTGGCGTGGAGTCCGCCCCCTTTTGGTGAAAAATCCGACACGAGTTTGAATTCGGTCGTCGCTTTTCCCTGAGAGGACAGGCCCTTCATTCGTCGCGGTCTTTCCCCTTCGCAACCGCGAATCCATCAAAACCAACCCCGTATGCATGCCGTGAGGCCTCGTCTCGTTGCTCTCCCATCCACTGCATTGTTTCTTTGGATCATCGGCCTCTGCCTGTTGCCCTCCGGGTTGAATTCCTCTTCGGTCGAAAACACGAACAGTGAAGGAGATCCCAACTCGGTTCCTTCTGAAAAACCCGCCCCGAACCCGGTCCTCGCCCGCTTGGGAAGAGTCCCGGACTGGTCCAAGCTGGATGTTTACCAGAGGACGATTCCCGAAGCCGAATTCGTTCATCTGTTGAACCACGTGTACGCCCGGTCGCCGGAAGATTACGAGGGCTACATCGAGTTGTTCCCGGGTCGCGCAAGAATCCTGAAGCAGTCGAATCACCCCGAGTCCGGGTTCTACGATCTGTATTTTTTGACCGACCGCCGCAAGACGAAAGAAATTCCCCGGTATTGGACCCCGGCGTGGCAACTGGATCGCCTGAAAGAAAATGAAAACCAGCCGCTCAAAGGAATTCACATCGCCATCGATCCGGGGCACATCGGCGGTGAGTGGGCTAATTTTGAGCAGCGATTTTACAAGATTGGCGAAGATACGATCCCGGTCCGGGAAGGGAACCTGACCCTGCAAGTCGCCAAAATCCTGAAACACGACCTCACCGCGCTGGGCGCAACAATCAGCCTGACCCGGGATTCCACGGAGCCGGTCACCAAACAGCGGCCTAAGGATCTGAAGCGGGAAGCGCGGGCCTGGCTTCTGGAAAACAAGGGTCTTGCCCCGGATTCGCTGGTCGAACGAACCGCCAACCGAATGTTTTATGTTTCCAGCGAAATTCGCACCCGCGCGGAAATCCTGAATGAAGAGATTCAACCCGATCTGGTCCTCTGCCTCCATTTCGACGCCGCACCATGGATCAATCCCTACAAACCGGCGTTCCGGGACAAAAACCACCTTCACATCCTGATCAACGGCTGCTACAGCCGCGGAGAATTCAAGGAAGACGACACGCGATTTGAAATGCTGGAACGGCTCCTCCAACGAACCTATTACTACGAGGTCGCGTTGGCCACAGAACTGGCAGAGCCCATGGCCCGGGAAACCAGGCTGCCTCCGTTTTCCTACGACGGCCAAAGCGGTAAATCAGTGAACGACAATCCGTATGTCTGGGCGCGCAACCTCCTGGCCAATCGGAAATTCATGTGCCCTGTCCTGTTTTTTGAGCCCTATTGCATGAATAACAAGGAAGTTCATTCGAGGATTCAGGCCGGGGAATACAGGGGCCTGAAGGAATTCGGCGGGGTCTACAAAAAGAACATTTTCCAGGAGTACGCCGATTCCATTTCAACGGGGCTGGTAAAATATTTCCGGAAAGTGCGCTGAATCGTATTGATTGCCGGATGCAAATTTTAATCGCCGGACATGGATATCTCGGGCAGCCGCTTGCGGAACATCTGGCCGCAGCCGGCCACGAAGTTGTCGCGTTGACCAAGCACGAACCAAGTGAGTCGGACCATCGGACCTACCCGGTGCACTCGTGCGACGTTAGCAACAGACAGGAAATCGCGGATTTGAACACCAGTCCGGATGCCATTGTTCACTGCGCCAGTTCGAATCGGGGCGGGCCGGACGCCTACCGGGCGGTTTTCCGGGACGGGATCCGGAATCTGAGCTCCCATTTTTCCGGCATCCCCGTTTTTTTGACCAGCAGCACCAGTGTCTACCCACAGACAGATGGATCGGTCGTCACCGAAGAGTCGGCCTCCAAACCGGATAGGGAAACCGGACAAATTCTGCGCGAGGCGGAAGATATGCTGCTTGGAAATGGAGGAACCGTGCTGCGATTGGCGGGAATTTACGGGCCCAATCGATCCGTCTATTTGAAGCGGTTCCTTGAAGGCTCAGCGACCATTGAATCGGGCGAAGTCAGCCGGTTTTTGAATCAAATTCATGTCGAAGACGCCATTTCCGCAATTCACCATCTTTTGGACCGTCCGGCGTTGGCAAAATCGCAAATTTACAATGTGACAGATGGAAATCCGATCACGCAGCGAGCCTGTTTCGAATGGCTGGCCGAACACTTCGACAAACCGGTTCCTCCGGAATCTCCGGCGGATATGAACCGGAAACGCGCCTGGACGAACAAACAAATCAGCAACGAAAAATTGAAATCGGCCGGCTGGAAGCCCGAATATCCCGATTTCTTCGAAGCGGTGAAGCACGACCCGGAACTGGTTCTCTCCCTCCGCGAGGTTTCTTCGGAGTCAGACTAGCTCAAGCGGTTTCAGGATCCAGTTGATCAATGCCGCATCCAGTTTCGGGAGCACACTTTCTGACCGGAAATAACCGTAGGTCACAAACGCCCCCGCCAGGATCAGTTGGCAAATCGTGGCCATCCCGAGAAGCCCGGTCGCATTCATGATGCCGATGCTGTAGTGGCTGGAAATGACGAGGACCCCTGCCAGGAAGCAAATCAAAATCATACCGCATGACGTGCAGTTGTACAGTTGAGACGTGAGGGTGCCCTCTTTGGCCAGGTTGGACTCCCCCAGGTAAAATACGAGCACGAGATAACCAACCACGGATACAAAGGCGACCATCGCCTGAGCGAGAAACACTTTTAGAAAACTGCGGACGTGACTGAAAAATCCACCTTCACCGGAAATCAGGATCGCGGAAATCCAGTACGGTAAAAATCCGATGGCAATGTAAGCCAGCAATATCACACAAAGGACGGTCGCGATGACCTTGACGATCGTATCCGTGGGAACGCTCCAATCACGCAGTCCTTCAGAAAAAATCGAAGAACCAAAAATCCGGAACTTTCCGTCGAGATCGAAATCCTTCAGAGGCACCGTTTTTCCACCAGCGAACGTCACCGCCTTCGATTCCATCTCATATTCTACCGGAATCCCCTCGAATTCTTCGCCGCTTGTTGTCTTCCAAAGTTGGGGCTCGACCTTTTCTTCCGGATCATCTTCTGAAGTTTCCGGTTTTTCCTGAGACTTGGCATCGTCGGCCGGGGGTGATCCTTTTTCTTCGCCCTTCGGAGCCTCTTTCGACTTTCCCTTTTCTTCAGTCTTCGGGGTTTGCCCGGGAATATCGAACGGGTCCTCCTCCTTGTTGCCGGTGTCCTGCGAAAACGCCGTCACGCTGCAAAAAAGAGAACAGAAAAGGAGCAAGTAGAGCCACCCGGGGAAAGATTTCATCAAATTTGGATGCCCTAGTTTTATCCGATTTTCTCAAATTCAGCCACCTGAAAACTGCGGCCCATCATGGTCGGATGAATCAAAGTTTGGAACTGCCGAAGTCTTTTTGCTCCCGCTGAATCAGGCGGCTGCCCGTCGATTTCCCGCAACCAGTCCTCCGCTGCGTGGACCAGGAAGTGATGCTGATCCGTCAGCCGGAAATTCCGGAATCCCGCAGACTCCGCAGCCCGTTGAAGATGGGAAAAATTGACGTGTGCCGTCAGGTCTGTCTCTCCGGGCAACTCGAACGGATTTTCCGATTTTCTGTGATTTCGGTAGCACTGCAACGTCCCGGAGGTCCGATGCGGAGCCAGGTAATCCGCTTCCTCCAATCCGTAGTCAATCACCCGGAAAACACCGCGTTCCCGAAACAATCCCAGCAGCCCTGATGCCCAGGACTCGAGGGCCAGGCACACTTCAGTGGTATAACCCTCCGGAAAATTCGTGCCGAACCGGTTCGTCTCAAATTCCAACCGCGAACCAGATTCGATTGCAGAGGGCAGCCACGCAAATCCGCCCCGGTTGACCGTCACTCGCAACTCTTTCCAGTTCCCTTCCTCAAAAATCACCCGATGAACGGGAATTGCGTCGAGCAATTCATTGGCCAGAAAAATTCCCGTATCGAAAGGCCCCACTTCAGCAAACGACCCAACAGGGTTGATTCGACGAACGTACCCTGTTGATTCGATTTTCTTCCCCAGATTCGCCCGGATTTTCTCGCGGGGTTCGACGATGAAGTAACCTTCCAGATTTTCGACTCCCAGGTCATCCAGCGCCACCATGATATCGAGAGCCAGTTGGCCATCGTGGGCGCCCTGCTCGACGATCGCGAACCGCTCTCCGTCACCGAAATTTCTCCGGATGTCGCGGGCAAGAAGCAATCCAAATGTGTCACCCACGGACACGCTGGTAAAGAAATCTCCGGAACGACCGATTTTTCGAGCCGTGGGATCGGCGTAATAACCTAAATCTTCATGATAAAGACAAATATCCATAAATTCCGCAAAGGAAAGGGAGGCCGATTCGCGATTTTCGATTTCCTGAAAGAGGAGATCGTGTAGCGGCGTAAATTTTTTGTCGTGCGAATGGCCCACGAAGCGATTTAACGGTATATTCCGACTTTTTCATCTACCGAACAACTACCCGTGCCGATTTAAGATCCAGACATCGAGCCTGAAGAGGAACTCGAAGTAGCGGACGAGTCTGAAGGACAGGAGTCCCCGGGCGCGGCTGAAACTGTGGAGGACGGTCCGGACCTGGAAAAGGTGGAGGTTGAGGAGTTGGATGAAATTAAAGAATTAGACGGGGAAATGGCGGAACCTGAAGAGTCCGCGGATCAGGACGAGCCCGATCCCGTAGAGGAAGAACCGGAAGAATTGGAGGTGATTCCGATTCCGGTCAGCCGCGAACACTATGCCAATTCTCTCAAGCGATCCCGCCGTCGCCGCCGGATTTGGCGTTTCGTGAAGTTCAGTTTCTTTTTGCTGTCGGTGCTACTGATCATCGGAATCGTCGGGGGTGTCGGCGCCTATTTTTACTGCATGCCGAGATACGAACTGGCGCAAACCTTCGACATGGACAAGATCGATGACCTGGAAGTCGCCAGCAAAATCTACGATCGGAATGGTGTGGAACTCGGTCGAATTCACGTGCAGAACCGCCAACCCATCCCGATTTCGGAAGTTTCCAAAACGTTTACGCAAGCCCTGCTGGCAGCGGAAGACAGCCGCTTTTACACCCATGACGGAGTGGATTATCGCGGGGTTTTGCGGGCGGTCGTGGAAAACTTCAAGGCCGGGGAGATGAATCAGGGGGCGTCGACCATCACGCAACAGTTGGCCCGGAACGCGTTCGATCTCCGCGAAAAAAGCATCAGCCGGAAAGTCACCGAAGCGTTTCTCGCCCGCCGGATTGAGGAGGAAATCGGAGAGAAAGACAAGATTCTCGAATTGTATATGAACCGGATTTACTTCGGCGACGGCTATTACGGAATTGCCGCCGCAGCGGAGGGGTTTTTCGGAAAGAAGGCCACCGAATTGAATTACGCCGAGTCAGCCACGCTGGCTGGAGTGATTCGAAATCCCTACTACCGCGGCCCGAGAAAGTTCCCGGATGCATCGATCAAAACCCGGAACCAGGTCCTCGCCCGCATGCACAAGCTGGGATACATCACGGAAGAACAGAAGGATTCCGGGCAGAACGCGGAGTTGAAACCGGTGCCGAAGAAGACGCAGTCGGGCCGGTCAAAATACGTCTACGAAAGCGTCCGGCAGCAGGTGATCGAATTGA
Organism: Verrucomicrobiales bacterium; assembly: GCA_013003335.1. GTDB lineage: Bacteria > Verrucomicrobiota > Verrucomicrobiia > Verrucomicrobiales > DEV007 > JABDJT01. Next base: position 16,364 of record JABDJT010000118.1, read on the forward strand.
TCGGCGGCTACGACACTGTTTCCAAAGGCGGATACACCATTTTCACGACGATCGACACGGGGTTGCAGCAAATTGCGGAGGAAAAACTGCGGGAGCGACTCTCCCTGATGGAGACCCATCCGGATTACCAGCATCAAACGCTCTCTGTTTACAAGGCGATGAAAGAGCAGTTTGCCAATGGCTCTGAACCACCCACACCCGAGTATTTGCAGGGTTCACTCCTGATGATCGAGAACAAAACGGGAGCCATCCTGGCTCAGGTAGGTGGTCGTGATTTCTCAGACAGCATGTTTGATCGGACCCGACTCGGAAAACGACCGTCCGGTACCGCATTTCTCCCCTTCGTTTACGCGGCGGCATTTGAAAGCGGACGGTTCCCGGGATCGATCGTGGATGATGCGCCGATGGATAATCGCTACCTTCAGATCGCAAGCCTGGAGGGGATCGTCGGGGAATGGGGAACAGAGAATTTTGAAAATGTATACGAGAACTCCATCACCTATCGTCGCGCGCTGTCCAAATCGGCCATTGCAGCCTCAGTCCGGGTCGGCATGGAAGCCCAACGTGAAAATGTTCTCGGTCTGGCCAAAGCAGCCGGCCTGACGTTTGAGGGTGACCTTCAAAACTTCAACGCGACGTTTGTCGGCCGGAATTATCACTCCATGTCCGATCTTTGCCGCGCCTACACCATCTTTCCGAACGACGGCGTCTACCCCGAAGAAATTCACCTGATCTCCAGCATCAAAGACGCGGATGGAAATGAGATTTATCAACCGAGGCCGCGGATGAGCAACCGGATGGCCATCGACAAATACACCGCTTACCAGGTTACGAACTGCCTGCAGGATTCTTTGAAAAACGGAGCAGCAAAAAAAGCCATTTCTGAATACGGGCTCGGCGATTTCTCCGTCGCAGGAAAACCC